>JASHQG010000503.1 GCA_030037665.1 Acetobacteraceae bacterium | reverse complement strand
CACATGACGGTGCGGCAGAACTTGGTTCTCAACCTCGAGGTTCGTCGAATCGCCCCGCAGGAGATCGAACAGAGGGTGGGTGAAGTTTCGCGAATGCTCGGGCTTGGCGAACTGCTGAAGCGCAAGCCAGGCCAGCTATCCGGTGGACAGCGGCAACGGGTGGCCCTGGGGCGGGCGCTGATACGACGCCCCAATATCTTCCTGATGGACGAGCCACTGAGCAATCTCGACCTCAAGCTTCGCGAAAGGACGCGAACGGAGCTGAGAAAACTGCATGAACGGTTGCGCGTTACCACTATCTACGTAACCCATGATCAAGCCGAAGCACTGGTGCTGTCCGATCGGATCGGCATCATGAATGCGGGAGAGCTGCTGCAGGTCGGCACCCCGCAGAGGATTTACGACGAGCCGACGGACGTGTTCGTTGCAAAATTTGTTGGCAGCCCGTCCATCAATCTTCTGCCAGTCACCGCGGAAGCCAGCGACGGCTGGTTAACACTGTGTCTCAAGGCGAGCGAGCGGAAAATCGCTGTCGCCAGATCGTCCGCCCGGCCCCACGTGATGGCGCGAATCATGCAGGCGGACGACCTGGTCCTCGGTGTGCGCCCGGAATCCATCGCTCCGCTACACGACGCTGCACCTGGGACCACTCAGGCGCTCATCGACGTTGTCGAGCCGATGGGGTCAGTGAACCACTTGGTCCTTCGGCTTGATGGCGCAAACGAATCAACGGTCGATGGTGAGCCGCTCATCGCCGTGGTAAGGTCGGACGAAAAGTTTGAACAGGGCGCGGCGATATGGCTGGCAATCCGACCCGATCGCCTGGTGCTGTTCCAACGAGGAAATGGCAAAGCTTTGACTGCCCTGTCGTCCGCTGGAGAATGGCAGTGCTTGTGACGTTGGTTTGAGGGCTCTGGTGCGAATACCCAGAAGGAGCAGAAGTTGCGGATGCGGGCAGGCGGTGTTGACGGCTTTGCTAGGCGGTCTGGACGGCTACCCAGACAGCAGCCGCACGTTGATCCCGAAGAGGCAGCCGCCTGAGGTTGAACAGCTCCTGCGGCTCCGTAGCGCCGGTTCGATCCCAGCTGCGGTTGTGGGATAATCCCAGCGCGCTGCATGAGGCCTGGCGCAGGCTCGCGGATGCCGTAATGCTGGATCGAGACGCTACGGCACGAACAATGTGATTAGGCCGCGAATGGTGGTGCCGGGGGCATGGCCCTCGTCTCATCGCCACCCTCGTCGCGGCGATCCGCGATTTCTTTTGACGCATGCCGTCAAGATGTTCAGCCGCGGCAGGGGCCGGCCGTGACGTCGTCGTGCGCAGGCTACACGTTGAATCGAAACAGCAGAACGTCGCCGTCTCTCACCAGGTAATCTTTGCCTTCCACCCGCATCCTCCCTGCTTCCTTCGCTCCTTGCTCGCCCTTGCAAGCCACGAAATCGTCATAAGCGATCGTCTCGCAGGCGATGAAGCCGCGCTCGAAGTCCTTGTGGATGACAGCGGCGGCCTGCGGCGCCTTGGTGCCAGAGACGATCGTCCAGGCGTGCGTTTCCTTCGGGCCAACGGTGAAATAGGTGAGAAGTCCGAGCAGATCATAACCGGCGCGGATGACGCGATCGAGGCCGCTGTCATGCAGTCCCAAACCCTCGAGAAACTCCGTGCGGTCCGCCTCCGGCAACTGTGCGACTTCCGACTCGATCGCGGCGGAAATCACCACGACGCGTGCACCTTCCGCATCCGCGCGTTGCTGCACGCGTGCGGAAAATGCATTGCCGCTCGCAGCGGCGGCCTCGTCGACGTTGCAGACGTACAGCACCGGCTTGGACGTCAGCAGTTGCAATCGCCGCACGGCTTCCTGCTGTCCAGGTACAATCGCCGCTCGCGCTGGTCGGCCGGCCTGAAGTGCCGCTACCAGCGGCTCCATCAGGGTCACCGCCGCGACACTTTCCCTGTCGCCTCCACGTGCCCGCTTCTGCGCCATGGCCAGGCGCTTTTCCAGACTTTCCAGGTCGGCGAGCATCAGTTCGGTTTCGACAATCTCGGCGTCACGGATCGGATCGATCGCACCTTCGACATGCGTCACGTCTGCGTCTTCAAAGCAACGCAGCACGTGAATGATCGCGTCCACTTCGCGGATATTGGCGAGGAACTGATTGCCGAGGCCCTCGCCTTTCGAGGCGCCCCGTACCAGACCGGCGATATCGACGAACTCCAGAGACGTGGGCACGATTTTTGCCGACTTGCCGATTGTTGCCAGCACCTCGAGCCGCCTGTCCGGCACGGCGACGCGGCCAACGTTCGGTTCGATCGTGCAGAACGGGTAGTTCGCCGCCTGCGCCTGCGCCGTCGCTGTCAGCGCATTGAACAGGGTGGATTTGCCGACGTTGGGCAGACCGACGATGCCGCAGTTGAATCCCATTTACTTCGGTCCCTGCACCAGCAAGGCAACGCGCGTCATAAAATCCTCCGGCTTGCCGGCAATCAGCAGCGGCGCCGCGTCGGCCACCGAGTCGAGCACCGGCAGCAGCCAGTCACGATCCTGCTTGACGAAATCGCCCAGCACGTGCCCAAGCACGCGCTCTTTGTTTCCGGGATGGCCGATCCCGAGACGCACCCGCCAGTAATCCGGTGAACCAAGTATACGATCCATAGAGCGCAGCCCGTTATGCCCTGCCGCACCGCCGCCGCGCTTCACCCGCACTTTGCCTGGTGCGAGATCGAGTTCGTCGTGGAACGCGGTAATCGCGTCGAGCGGCACCTTGTAGAACGCCGCCGCGGCCCGCACCGACTCGCCCGATGCATTCATGTAAGTCTGCGGCTTGAGCGCTAGGATCTTCTCTCCGCCGATGTTGCCCTCGGCGAGCAGCCCCTTGAAGCGCTGCCGCCACGGGGAGAACCCGTGGCGGATGGCGATGGTGTCGAGCGCCATGAAACCGATGTTGTGCCGGTTCCGGGCCATACCCGGCTCCGGATTGCCGAGTCCGACCCAGAGCAACATGCAAAGCCCCTTTTTGGGGTCAGGGTTTCCTGGCTGCGGCGGCCGCCGGTGTCGCGGCCGCGGCGGCCGGTGTTGCCGCGATGGGCGCCGGTCCCCCGACCTCGGCCGCGACTTCGACAGCCTTGGTTGGCGGGGCGACGGTGGCAACGACGAAATCGCGGCCGATCACCGGGCGCATATTTTCCGTGCCCTGCAGATCGTGCCAGCGCACGTTGTCGTTGAAATCGAGGTTCGCCAGGTTCGCGACGAAATAGTCAGGAATATGCTCGGGATCCGTGTACACCTCGACGGTGTGGCGTATGACGTTCAGCACGCCGCCACGCTTCAGGCCCGAGCTCAGACCTTCGTTTTCGAACCGGACGGGCACCGCGACGCGCACGCGCTCGCCCGGCACGAGGCGCTGGAAATCCACATGCTCCGGCGCGTCGCTGACCGGATGAAACTGCACGTCGCGGATCAGCGCCCGGGTGGCGCTCCCGTTGGTCTTTATTTCGTAGACGCGGGATTGCCAGCCGGGGCGATGCAGCTCGCGCACCACGATGCGCGGGTCCAGCGCAATCAGATCGGGCGTGCGATGCGCCCCGTAAATCACCGCAGGCACCTTGCCCGCCCGCCGAGTCGCCCGCGCCGCCCCCTTACCGGCTCGCGCGCGTCCCTCAGCCTCGATCGTCACGACATTGGCCATGGTTGGCTCCTGATGGAAAACGCCGGCCTCCAGGGGTGCCGGCGTGGGCGGGATGTAGCGGAGGCGTGGGCCGCGGACAAGAGTGACGGATCAACCGACGTCGCTCGCCCGCGCGCGAAAGCCCGACTCATCGTCTCCCCATGTCCCGGTGAGTGCAAAGAGCGCCGCCATTCCGTCATCCCGCTCCCTGTTCAAAGTGGTGTCGAATTGGCGCCGATCAGCCATGCCGCGTGCGATCTGGTTGCATCTCCGCACATGGAGGGCGCCGATGCGGTGTGCCGTGCCTGCCGGTCGACTCACCCGCTCTCCGGCACCTGAGGACGCCGAACCGAACTGCGGCCCGACGACCGAACTCAGGCCACCCGGCGCTGCGCTAATGCGGTCGGCAACCCCGCGATCGCATGATCCACCAGCCGCGCATCCGCGTCGGCCGACAGCCCCTCAGAGATCACCTGGCGCGCCGCGACGGTTGCGACTTCTGCCGCGGTCAGCCGTACCTCCTCCACCGCCGCCTTCTCTGCCGCCGCAATCCGGTCGAGCGCCATCTGCTCGCGTCGCTTGGCGGACGCCTCGGCTTCGGCGGCCGTCGCCGCGGCGACGCGTGACGCCTCGGCCTTGGCACCCTCAATCAGGGCGTGTGCCTCAGACAGCGCATCGGCCCGGCGTTTCTCCGCGTCCTTCAACATGGCCTCTGCCTCGCGGCGGAGCCTCGCCGCCTCCTCCAGCTCGGCACGAACCGCCTCGCTGCGGGAGTCCAGCATGGAGGCCAACGCCTTCCAGAGCATTTTCCCGAAGAACAGGAAGAAAAGAACGAACGCGACCGCGACCCAGGTGCGCGAGTTGGTAAGGAATGTCTCCTCGTGCATACCGGGCCTCCTTCAGGCCGCCTGGCGCGCCGCCAACGCCGTCCCGATCGCGCCATCCAGGTGCGCCGGGTCGGGCGCCGCACCCGTCAGCCTGGTGATCACGGTCGTCGCGGTATCGGTCGCGACCTGGCGCAGTGCGCGCATCGCCTGGTCGCGTGCAGCGGCGATCTGTGCCTCGGCTTCGGCCAGTTGTTTCTCCAGGCGCGCATTCAGCACCTCGGCCTCTTTCGCGGCTGCCGCTTTCGCCTCATCCAGCGCGGCATTGATCGCCGCGTGGGCCTCGGCGCGCGCCCTGGCAATGGCCGCCGTGACTTCGGCCACAGCCGCGTCGGACTGTGTCTTGGCCTGCTGTGCGCTCTCGAGGTCGCGGGAAATGTGGCTCGCCCGTTGCTCCAGCACCGAGGCCACCCGCGGCAGCGCCGAGCGCGATGCCAACAGGTAGAACACGATGAAGATCACCGCGCCCCAGATGAGCTGACGGAGCGTCAGCGGATTGGTGAAGTCGAGCTGCGGCATGCCCTTCGCCATCGCTGCGCTCGGCAACAGCAGGAATGCAAGGACCAACAGCCGCATGACGGTACTCAGACGAACAGGATGATGAACGCGATGACCAGTGCGTACAGTGCCACGGCCTCGGTCAGCGCGAACCCGAGGATCGCCAGGCCGAATACGCGGTCACGCGCCGCCGGATTGCGTGCCACGCTGTTCACCAGAGCGGCGAAGATGTAGCCGATGCCGACGCCCACGCCCGAGAGCGCGATCACGGCGAGGCCGGCACCAATTTCCTTGGCCGAGGCGAGATCCATAGTCAGTTCCTTTCGTTGCGTCGTCAGCGCCGATCACGATGGCAGCGCGGATGGAGAATGGTTCAGTGCAGGTGCACGGCGTCGTGCAGGTAGATGCAGGTGAGAATGGCGAACACATAGGCCTGCAGCGTGGCGACCAGGATTTCGAAGCCGATCAGCGCGATCAGGACCGCGAGCGACAGAGCGGAGGGGATCCAGAAAATGATGCCGGCACCCGCCAGCAGCACCACGAAGGCGCCGAACACCTCCAGCATCACGTGGCCGGCCATCATGTTTGCGAACAGGCGCACCGATAGCGAAATGATGCGCGAGAGATAGGAAAGCACCTCAATCGGCACAAGCAGCGGCAGCAGCAGGCCGGGCACGCCCTCGGGCACGAAATAGCTGAAAAAATGCAGCTTGTGGTAATAAAGGCCGACGGCGGTCGAGAGGATGAACACAACCAGTGTGAGCGCCAGCGTCACCACGATATGGCTGGTGAAGGTGAAGTCGTAAGGGAAGACGCCGAACAGATTGCCGAACAGGATGAAAAAGAACAGGGTGAATACGAACGGAAAGAACGCACGGCCCTCCGGGCCGATGGTATCGACGCACATTGACATCGTGGCTTCATAAGCCATTTCGGCAGCGGATTGCAGGCGGCCCGGCACCATGGCGCGAGGCCGCATGCCGACCCACAGCAGCACGAGCGTCAGCAGCGCAGCGAGCACCATGAATACATTGGAGTTGCTGAAGTTCAGCGCAGTGCCGACATGTCCGAACACCGGGTAGAGCTCGAACTGGCTCATCGCATCAATGGTTGATCCCCGCGCCGCCACCGTCCTTGCTTCCCCTGTCGACCCGCTTCCGCATCCAGCTGTCATTCCCTGGCGCGAACAGGCGCCAGACGTTCAACACCCCCGCCGCGCCGCCGAGCATCACGAACACCGCGAGGAAGATCGGCCGGGCGCCGAAGATCAGGCTCAGCCCGTAGCCGATGGCGACCGCCACGACCAGGGCGGAGACCAGCTCAATGCCCACCCGCAGGCCGATCCCCCAGGGGGATAGGCCGAAGCCGCCCGGCTCCGTTCCGGGAGGGTTCGACGGGGCGTCGAGCCCCTGCCTGCTCCGGGCGGCTTTCAGGCGCTCCTCGAAGGAGGGACCTTCGTCGTCGTCCGGATCGTCGCTCATATTCGCTCCTGGCAAGCGGCTTGCCGGAAGGCGGGCGCTTGCTACAGGGGGGGTAAGCGAGTGTCAAGAATGGGCGAACGACGGCGAAACCATTCGCACGGCCAAGAAGCTCACACCCGCTCAAGGATCGACATGCCGCGGTTGCGGTCCACGAGGTAGATGAGGCCGCGACTATCCACCCATACATCGTTGCTGCACACACGCTCAGCCCCGGCGGGGACGTCGGGCATCCACCATGCCACCTCGCGCATTGCGAGCGGGTTGGCGATGTCGATCACCCGCAGTCCGTTGGCGAACCATGCAGCCGGCACTTCCGTACCGACGATGGTCTCCACCGTCTGATGGCATCCGGTCATCAGTGCTGACGGCTTCCCCACGAGGTCGGGCAACTGGAACGTACCGACCGGGACGGGTCGCGCCTCGTCGGTGATGTCCATCATCCAGACCATCGCCGGCAGTTCGGGCGATAACGATGCATCGAGCGGCTGCACATGTTCGTCGGCGACCAGCATCCAGCGGTGGCCAGCGATGGGCGTATCAATCGGAACCAGGCTGTGCGTCGGCCAACCGAACGGCGGACTCCAGTCAAAACCGGAGACCTGCCTGGGCTTGCTCATGTTGCTGATGTCCAGGATCACACCGCCGCCGTACCAATAACTGGTGTATAGGCGATCGCCGCGGCGGATCGGATGATGGCAGCGATGGCCGCGGCCTCGCCATGAGGGCGTTTCTCCGCCGGCGATCCACTGGCCGGGCATCCACCAACGTCCTGCTTCCACCGGGTTCGCGGGATCGGCCAGATCCAGGATCATCACGATGTTGCCGACATAACCGTCAACTTCCGGCGAAATGTAGGCGTAGCGGCCGTCAAATGTGAAGCGGTGCACGCCCATTCCGGCGCACGGCCAGCGGCACACCTCGCGCGGCGAACGGGGATTGGCGATGTCGAAGATGCGCAGGCCGACGAAGTCCCCTTCGGGAACTTTGCCGCCGCGATGGCCCTCGCGGTTCGCCACCATAATGCCATTGCCGACGCGGACCTTGTGTGAATGGAGGCCAACCGGGATTTCGGTTTCCCAGACGATGCGCGGGTTGCGCGGGTCGGAGACGTCAACAATCGATGTGCCGTGCGGCGGGTCCATATGGCCGAGGTAAGCGTAACCGCCCTCCACCACGACCTGGCCGCTGCCCGCGCAGTCCAGCCAGCCGACCTCGCGAATGCCTTGACCCCGGGCCATTGTTGTCTCCCCATTCATCTGTCGACACAGGCGACGCCGTGTCGAGGAAATCCCCTTTGAGCACGGCTGCCGACGGGCGGTATTTGCGTCGTCGCTGCGCTCCTCACACTGACGGTGACTCAGACGTCCACCATTCCCATCCACCACATGGTGCGATCGCCCACATCGACGTCATAGGAACGCGCGAAGGCCAGTTCACCGTCGTCGCCGATACGGAACAGGGAAAGCCGTGCCGGTACCTCCGTACCGTCACGCAGCGTCAGACCCATGATGTGCGCAACAACCATCAGCCGGCCGCTTGGATCGATGTGGAAGGTACGGGGATGGATACCGTGCGAGTCCGCGTGCTGGATCAGCGCCGGTGCGCCGGTGGCCGGATCGATCGAATAGGCGGCAATCGAATTCTCGCCGCCGGCAAGAACACGCCGCCCGTTAGCCAACACCGTGTCGCTCGCCCGATTGGCGACATACACGAACCGACCGTCTGGATGCACGTGGACCGCGCCCGCAAGCTGTCGCAGGCCAGGCACTCGCGGCGCCGCAAGCGTGGTCTTGCTGAAGGCAGGTAGCGCCGAAAGCTTGCTCTCATCGCGTGTGAACATGTCGAGCTGGTTCTGTCGCTCCAGCGACACGTAAACCCATGGCTTGGTGGGGTGAAAATCCAGATGCCGTGGCCCAAACCCGTAACCGCCATTCGGGGCAACGGACGTCTCGCCACTCAACGCACCGGCGCGATAGTCGAAGACCTTCAATGCGCCGGGTTGTTCCGGCTTGTCAGCTTCAGCGTCGAAACCACGGGTCACCAGAATGACCTGACGGTTGTCAGGCGTCGCACGTACCTGATGGCCGAAGATCCCGCCATCGATCGGGTCGCGTTGAATGACCTCCGCGCCAAGCGTCGCATCGGCATTGATGCGGTAGACGCGAACGCCGGACGGATTATTGAACGCGACCAGCACATGCTCCGACGGAATGTCGGTCGCCATGTGGACCGGGCGGTGCGGCAACGGGCACGGTGCGCCATGCGGTGTCAGCGTGCCGGCGCCAGGTTCGATGCGGAACGCCGACACATGGTGTGTCGTGCCGGCAGGGCCGGTTCCCGGCTCCGTGTCACTGGAGGCGACGTAGAGATACCGCCGCGACGCGTGCGGCCAAGCGTACTGTACGTTTGCCGGCAGCGTGACCGTACCGTGCCGGGTCAGCGTGGCGGCGGTAACGTCCACGGCGTACTGTGTCAATTCCGGGCCGACATTAGCGTAGAGCGCGATCATCCGTTCTCCTCCCTGGTCCGCCTCGCCCGCACAGCGGGGTAGAGCCGCGATGTCTTTCATCCCGCCCGACGCTCTGCGTTCTGGTCTCCCCCGCCGAAGCAGAGGCGACCTGACGCCATGTCGTTCATATCGTCGCCGGCGTTCCGAGAATAACCGTGGCCTGCGCCGACAGCACACCGCCATTGCCGTGCACCAGCGCGGTGTTGGCGCCTTCGACCTGACGCTCACCACATTCGGTGCGCAGCTGACGAACGGCCTCAATCAGCAGAAATAGGCCATACATGCCGGGATGACAGTACGACAGGCCGCCACCATTGGTGTTGACCGCAAGCGCGCCAGCGGGTGCGATGCGTCCGCCCGCCACGAATGGTCCGCCCTCACCTTTCTTGCAGAAACCGAGATCCTCCAGAAACAGAACCGTGTTGATGGTGAAGGCGTCATAAAGCGCCAGCACGTTGATGTCCGACGGTTGCAAGCCCGCCATTGCATAGGCGCGCGCGCCGGACGCAATCGCGCCCGTGTGTGTCAGGTCCGGCATGGACGTGATCGACGCATGCGTGATCGACTGCCCCCAGCCCAGTACCGCCACCGGCGGTTTCTTCATGTCGCGTGCACGCTCGGTCGTCGTCATGACGATCGCGCCGCCGCCGTCCGTCACGAGGCAGCAATCACGCACGGTAAACGGGTCGCTGATCGGTCGGGCGTTCAGGACGTCGGCAATGGTCAGCGGCTTCTTCTCCCACGCAGCCGGATTGAGCAGCGCCCATTGCCGCGCCGCCACGGCGACTTCGGCCAGTTGCTCCCGCGTGGTGCCGAAATGGTGCATATGACGTGATGCCGCCAATGCATAAGCTGTCGCCGGGAGGAACGGACGGAACGGCGTTTCATATGGATTGTATTCGCGCACGCTCGCAGCACGGCGGCCGACCGTGCGCTGAGTGCTGCCATAGGCGATGACCGCGACGTTGCACAGACCAGCCTCCAGGGCGGCATGCGCGTGTGCAACGTGGATTTCAAACGACGAGCCGCCGACGATCGTCGAATCGGTGTAGACATTGGGAACGCCGAGATATTCGACCAGCGACATCGCAGACGTGCGGGCCTGTGTCGTGGCACAGAACACACCATCGACATCCGCGAGGCCAAGGCCCGCATCCTCCAGCGCTCGCTGTACGCCCTGCGCCATCAGGTCGATCGGACTCATCCACGCGGCGACGGCGCCGAGATCCGATTCAGCCGCACCGACGATGGCAACACCGCCCCGCTTTGGCATCACACGTCCTCCGCCGGCACGAACACCGGATAGGGTGGTTCATCGTCGTGGCCGGGATGCACCCGAAACGTCACCCGCATGCCGATCTTCACTGCCGTCGGTGCGATTTCCTCGACCCGGCTCATCATGCGAAAGCCTTCATCAACATCGATGAGCGCGACATTGTACGGCTCGCCCTGCTGCGGATGCACGACCGTCGTGGCGTGCACGGTGCCCAGGCCTTTGCTGACCCGCCACACCAGATCGGCATGACCGGTCGTCGGACTGATGACACGCGGGTAGAACACCGCCGCGTTGGCGGATGGGCTGAACTGATAGGCGAGCTCGTTCTTCTCGAGGTGCGCGAGATAGGTGGCCAAAGGCGAGGTCGTGGTGTTTGCCATTACGCGGGACTTCTCCGGACATGCGAGACCGGAGCGAGCCTAGGGCATTTCCACCACGACCGAAATCGGTCGGCTCAGCGCGCCACCGCGGGATAGTATTGCGGCGCCTCGCGCCGGTCGGAGAGCCCGTAGTCCCGGACCACGCGCACGCGTCGATGTCGCACGCGTGCCGCGCCATCCAACGCCGGCGGCGACCGCCATCCGGCGACCGACGCCGCATCACGCCAGGAAATCAGCAAGAGCGTGCGGCTCGGCACATTGATACCGACGTAAGCCTCAACATCGACGACGGCGTCGCCGCCCGATGGCGGCACGTTCAATCGCTCCGCCAGTGTGGCGGCATCGCGTATCAGCGGCGTATCACCGGAGAGTGGATCGACCTCTGTTATACTGACCGCTTTCGCCGAGCCGACCGCCGTTTCGTCCAGCCGCTGCTCCACCAGACGTTGACCCGAAGGCGGATGGGTGTCGGCGGTGACTTCGCCGACCCGAAGATGATAGTCCCGGAATACCTCGAACCGGCCCTTTTCCTGCACGCCGTGGTGCTGGCCATGCGTGCGCCAGCGGACCACCGCCTTCTCGTCCATCCAGGTGGAAAGCGACAGCACGCGGCCTTCGGTGCGCTCGCTGCGGTAGCGCTCGTTGTCGATGAAGCCTGCGATCTTTTCCAATTCCGGTCGCAGTTGTCCGGCGAGGCTGAGGTACTCGTCCCACCTCTCGGCCTTGGGCTGCACTTCGAAGATGACGACAAACATGGCGCTCTCCTCATTCACCTGGCGCGGTGTCACCGCCGCACAGAAAGGCCTCGCTTTCGCGGTACAACGCGTAGCGGCCAGCCTCCAGATGCATCAGATGGGTTCCGCGGCCAATCTTCACATCGCGCCGCAGCGGCGATGACCGGAAGGCGGACATCAGCCAGTGGGCATCGGCGTCCGTGCACAGACTGTCCCATTCGCCGCGGATGATCGCGACCGGTGCGCGAACCCCTGCCGGGTCATAGGCCAGATCGCCGTGATGCGCAGACGCAATATCGAACCACGGGCCGGCGGGCGTGCGGACGCCAGCGGGCGTTTGCTTGCGGCTGACGGGATCGCTGTCGAGATAACGCTCACCCCACTCGGCGAAGTGCCGGCGCGACAGCACGGGCGGTTCGCCGGGGGGCACCTCGGCGGTGAACCGATCCCACTGCTCCCGCAGCGTGACGGATCGCCAGGCGGGAGACGCGGGCGCGTCGCCGGCGCCGCCGCGCCGGGCGATGGGGCCGAAGAACACGAGCCGGTTGATCAGATCCGGGCAACGGCCGGCGAAGCGACCGGCCGCGATCGTACCCCAGGAATGAGCGATGATTGAAACACGCGCGACACTCTGTCGACCGGCGATCGCGCGTACCGCGGCCTCGATCTGCCGGCTGGCGTCCTCCGCGCGGCAGAGCGGCGGATGCCCCTCCGCAGTTCCGGTCATTTCCGGATAGCGGTCCGACGATCCGTAGCCGAGGAAGTCCAACCCCCATACATCGAAGCCGGCCGCGCAGAGCTCGTCACGCCAGGAACGTCCGTCGAAGCGGTGCGCGATCGACAGCGCCGAGGGAAACGTGGCGCCATGCACATAGAGCACGACGCCACGTGACTTCACGCCATCCGGTGGCGGCATATGGCGCAGGAACAGGGACAGCGCGCCATGGGGGCTCCGGATGCGCACATGGTTCTCGCGCGCATCGAGCCGCATTTCGGCCAACATCTGCATCGGTCACTCCTCGGGTCTGTTTGATTGCCCGATATGCGCGCCGAGATGCGTCGCGGCTACGAAGGTTGCTTCGATCCGGACCGAAGCGTCGCGCTACGTCACGACGGCAATCGCGTTGATCTCGACGAGGTAGTCCGGGTGGGTGAAACCGGTGATCTGCACCATCGTTGATGCAGGCGGCGGATCAGGAAAGTACTGGCGCCGTACCCGGTGGATCACATCGAAATCCGCCATGCTCTTCACGTAGACATCGACGCGGCAGATGTCCGCCATCGTCCCGCCGGCAGCCTCCACAGCCGCCTTGACGTTCTCACAGGTCTGCCGTGTCTGTGCCTCGATGTCGCCGACCCCGGCGATGGTGCCGTCCGCGCGCTTCGAGGTCATGCCGGAAATAAACACCAGTCGCCCGCGCGCATCGGCAGTGATGGCCTGCGAGAAATGCCCGCTCGGACGGCCGACACGGTCAGTTGAGATCTGCGTCCGCGGCATCTTGCGCCCCCAACCCGTCGCCTTCCGGTCATTCTGGGGAGGGGCCGCGCGATAGCAAGAGTGGGACGGCCGCCGCGCGCACGTTCAGCTGAACCGCACCTGCACCGGCGGCAGCGGTGGAAACTCGACGCCCACGCTCGCCGGCCCGGTCAACCAGACCGGTGGCGTCACGCTACCCAGCATCACCACCTGACCGGCCTTCAGCCCGCCGAACGCCTCGGCCACGGACGATCCCGCCAGCCATGCCAGACAATTGAACGGATGTCCCATCAGATCCGCGCCGACACCCTCGTCGCGCTGATGTCCATCGATCACCAGCCGGCCACGCAGCGCACCGATGTCCAGCGTGCGCCAGTCGACCATGTGTGGTTCACCGAGGATGGCCGCGGCGTGGTAAACCTGATCGCCAATCATCGTCGCGGTGCCCACGGCGGCGAGGTCGGTGTAACGGTTCTCCACGATCTCGATCGCTGCCATCAGATCGCCGACCGCCGCGGCCGCCTGCTCGGCGGTGCACGTATCCGGCAGGTCGGCCGCCAGGCGCACCGCGAGCTCGCATTCCACGCCGGGCCGCTGAAAATCGGCATAACGCAGGATCGCGCCGCTGCGCCGAATGCCGCCGGTTGCCATGAAGCCGGCGGCTGGTCCGC
>JASHQG010000502.1 GCA_030037665.1 Acetobacteraceae bacterium | reverse complement strand
TAAGGGCGCGAATGGTTGCGTGGGTGGTCATGCTGATCGCGTAGCCGGTATCGCGCATTGAGTTGTAGATCTGCACATCGCCGTTGATGAATACCCGGTCCCAGGGCACGACCACATTATCGAACACACAGAATGCATCCTGCTCGTCGAAGCGCGACGACAGCGGCTTGTCGAACGGATCGGCGCCGGCAGCCGACGCCGAATCGCGACACAGGAATTTCAGACCTGGCGTGCCGAGCGGAACGGCGAAAGCCAGCGCATATTGTGTCGCCTCGGGCGGCAGCGGTTGGCTCGGATACACCGTTTGTTCGTCGGCGTAGGGAGCAAGCGTGGCCAGCACGCGGGCGCCCCGGACGACGATTCCGTCCGTCGTCTCGCCGACCTTGTGGACGCTGACGTTGTTGCCCGCGAAATGGCTGTCCGTCCGCTTGTCGATCGTCGGTTGGATGATCGTATGGGTGAGCGAGAGGTCATACCGACTGAGATAGCGCTGAAAATTCACGATATTCTGCGCGCCGCGTTCATTGCGTCCGTCGGCGCCGGCCCACACGTGCGGTGCCGAGGCGAATGCCGCGAACTTCATGTTCATGTAGTCGGGCGTTCGGCCCATGAGGCCCATGGAGCCTTCCGACATTCGGGTCAGTCCGGCATGCCGCCGCCACAGGTCATCCTTCGATCGTGGAAACATGTGGCTGACATTGGTGAGCTCGCCACTCGCCGGCTCTGTGAAGAGGCACTCGGCGGGGTATTCATGTTGCCGGTCGAAGATTGCAGCCAGGCTTTCAGCGCCGCCGCGCAGCTTGGGATGGGCGGTGACGTCCGCAATGCGCTCGCCGTCGACCCAAACCTCTCGCTCTCTGCTCCGCAGCCCCTCGAGGAACTGCGAACCGGTTCGAGCGCCCATGCTATTTCCTCCAGGCTTCTGCTCTCATGATCGCGCGGCCACCCCTGACGGGCAACGAGACCAGCTTCCGGTGCGGTCGTGACCGCGCTCAAGTGCGGAGCCCCAGCAGACCGCGGGAGCTCATCCATGCCGCCCTGGAGTGTGCGCGGCCGTGCCCGAGCAGATTGCCTCCGCCGTCGAAGGCGGGCATAGCGGGACCGCGTGGATGAGCGCATCCGCATGGTCAGATCGACAGCACATGGAGGCCGGCGATGAAGCAGCCGAATCGAATCAAAGTCGCGATGCGCGCCGGCCGCAAGGCATACGGCTACAATCTGTCCTTCCCCTCGCCATGGGTCATCGACATCATGGGCAGGCTCGACTTCGACTACGTCTTCATCGACGGCGAGCATGGGCCGTTCGGCCTGGATCAGCTGGAGGATCTCTGCCGCAGCGCAGAACGGTACAACCTCACGACGATCGCCCGCGTACCCGACATCGGTTCATCGACCATTCTGCGCTATCTCGACCGCGGAATCATGGGGATCCTCGGTCCGCACATCGCAACGGAGGCGGACGCCCGCCAGCTGATCCGCGCGTGCTATTTCGGCCCAGAGGGTGAACGATCATTCGGGGCGAACCGTGGCACCGACTACAATGCCGCCATTCCGGACAAGGCTGCGTACTATCGCGACGCAAACGAACAGATGCTGGTGTGCGCGTTGCTCGAGGATGTCGCTGTACTGAACAACCTCGACGCGATCCTCTCGGTGCCCGGCATTGACCTGTACAGCATTGGCCCGAACGATTTCGCACAAAGCCTCGGTTATCCCGGCCAGCCCGACCATCCGGAGGTCGCGAAGGCGATGCACGATATCACCCGCCGCATTCACGCCGCTGGCCGCACGATGCAGGCGGACGTCATGCGGGGCGCATGGATCAGCGACATGTTGCTCGATGCCGGCCAGCGTATCCTGAGGCCGTAACGCACATCGCCGGCCCGCGCGTCGGCCCGGCAAGTTGCCTCCTCGCCGCCTCCCCGCAACAACGGTCGATGCGGCGGTTCCGCGTTGCGGGCGGGATGGCGGAGGATGTCGATCCATCCACCATCCCGGCAATGACTACTCCGCCGCCAGGTTCGGTGTGAACTCCAGCGGCAGGCCCTTGTGGCCCGTCAAACGCTCGCCTTCCTCGTACATCTCGAACGCGCGCTTCTTCACCGCCGGCAGCACCGAGGCGATCAGGTCCAGATCCAGTTCCGCCGCGACTCCCGGATACCCGGCGCGCTCGATCATCGCCGGCAGCTTGCGGTTCTCGATTTGCTCGAACGTCCAGGTCAGCGGATCGTCGATGATTGTCAGGTCCCAGTTGATGCGGTGGTTCTTGTTGCGCGGCCCGTAGTGGTAGTGCGCATTGCTCCAGAAGCAGTCGAACGCCAGCAATTCGGTTTCCTCGACGTAGGCCTTGCCCTTTGAGCCGCCAACGTCGGCGAGGACGTGAACCGCAAGGCCGCCGTCACCATCGCGCAGCCGCCGCATTTCGAGGCCGAACCGGATGTTGCCGGCCTCGAAGATTTCTGTGCCGCGGTTGTGCTTCACCGTGTTGCGCCGGGCAACGAACATGTCGCGTGCGCAGGCCTCGACGTCCGGCAGCGCGCGCCGCACCCATGCCATGTTTGTGGCCTTCGCGACGTCTTTGTAACCGGCCCGCTCCAGCATGTTCGGAAGCTTCTGACCGAGCACCCGGATCGTCCAGCCGATCGGGTTGCCGTCGACGATCGGGTCCATGCGGCAATGGATCCCCATGCCGCCGCCAACCCGGCCCGGGGTGCCAAGCTCCGGATTTTCGGGACCATAGACATAACTGCGCTCGAGGTCGAAACAGTTGAAGCGGAGCAGTGAGGTCTCCCGGCCGCCCACATCGGCGACCACGTCGATGGAGACGCCTTGGTCCGTATGGTCCTCGACGTTGGCATCCCACAGTTGGTGACGGACGACGAAAGCCAGCGGCTCGGCGGTAAATCGGTTTCCCTGCGATTGTGGCATTTCGGGGCGCTCCTGTTCGGGTGGATTGTCCCGAGCGTAAGGCGCGAGGAGGGTTGATCGCAAGAGTTGCAGTTTCCGTTGGCCAGGGGCGCGAAGACGTGGCGGCGGCGGGCCGATTTGATGACGGTCCGTGCCGTGCCGCGGCGGCCAGCCCTCACCCCTGCTTTGTCAGGCGCCGATGGTGCGTCCAAACCCGAACTCGGCTAGGCTTTGGTACTGTCCATATCCGGCCGCGACCGGCGGATCGCGCATGGGCGCCTGAACCGAGGCGGTTTGCATGAAACAAATGAACGAGCGCCATTTCGCCATCCTGCGGCGGCATATGGTCGAGATGATCGGCATCCATACCGACCTCATGAGTGACGAGCTCGGCAAATCCGCCTTCAGCGAACGCGTACTGTCGGCGATGCTCAATGTGCCACGGCACCTGTTCGTACCGGCGCCATTGTCGCAGGTCGCCTATGAGGACACGCCGCTGCCGATCGGTTTCAACAAGACGATCTCGCAACCGTTCATCACCGCGCTGATGACCGACCTGTTGGAACCGCAGCAAAACGATGCGGTGCTGGAGGTCGGCACCGGCCTCGGTTACCACGCGACGCTGCTGGCCGAACTCGTGGCGCGCGTCTACAGCGTCGAAGTGGTCGAGGAATTTGCCAACGAAGCAGAAACGCGGCTGCGTCAGATCGGCTGCTTCAACGTGGAGATCCGCGTGGGGGACGGTTCGCGCGGCTGGTCGGACCACGCGCCGTACGACAAGATCGTCGTGACGGCCGCTGCGGACAAACCGCCGGGGGCACTGGTGCAGCAACTGAAACCGGGTGGGCGCATGGTTCTGCCCATGGGTGCGGACGAAGCCCAGGTTCTGGCCGTTGTCGACAAGGAGGCGGACGGCAAAATCCGCGTTCATGAATCGATTCCGGTGCGTTTCACGCGGCTCGAGACGGTCATGTGAGGCGTTCCTGCCGGATCAGGATTGACCTTCGCCATGACAGGTTCGCCGCCACCCACTCGGTTGACCTGCCCGGAACCACTGTGCGCGCCACTGTCATCGGGAGGGACATCGGGGTCAAAGCCGCATAACTTCCGGCATTCGCCCCGACGACGACGCGTCGCCCGGTGTCGTGGCAGGCCCGCGGGGGCTCGCGATGCAGATTGCTGCTACTCGACAGGCTCCGCCGCCACGCGCTCCGCCGCGCGCGGCGGACGCATCAGCAGCAACAGCAGCAGGGCCGGAACGGCGACGAAGGCCATCAGCTTGTAGTCATCTACATAAGCGATGATCGACGCTTGCTGGTTGATGATCTCGTCGAGCAGCGCTGCTCCGTGCCGGTGCATCGGGTTCAGCATGCCGAACGACTCCAAAACCCGGTTGAACGGCGTCACCGCGGCGCCGATGGTCTCGTGCAGCACCTGGGTGTTCCGCGCCATCATCGTGGTGACGACGGAAACGCCCATCGCCGCGCCGATGTTGCGCGCCAGCGAGAACAGGCTTGCGCCTTCTGTCCGCAACGCCGGGTCCAGCGTGGCGAAGGCGAGCAACTGCAGCGGCGTGAATACCAGCCCGATCCCTGCGCCCTGCAGAATGACCGTGGCAATCATCGCCTGTTGGGAAACGTCGGGCGTCCAGGTCGTCATGATCCAGAACGACCAGAATTCCATGATCATGCCGGTGCCCACCATCAGCCGCGCATCGATGCGTTGTGCCAGGCGGCCGCTCAGTACGATGGTAATCAGGTTGCCGACACCGCGCGGTGCCATCAGCAGTCCCGCTGTGTCGACCGGATAGTCCGCCAGCGTCTGCAGCCACGGCGCCATCATCGCCAGGCTGGACACGAGCAGGGTGCCGACCATGAACATCATCGCCAGACCAGCAGAGAAATTGATGTCACGGAAAAGGACTGGCCTGATCAGCGGACGGCGTGCCCAGCCAAGATGGATGAAGAACAGGTAGGAACCGAGCGCGGCGAGAATCGCCTCGATAATGATCTCATGCGAGGAGAACCAATCCCTCTCTTGACCACGGTCGAGCATGATCTGCAATGCGCCGATGCCAATCGACAGCATGGAGAATCCCATCCAGTCGAAGCGCAGCGCGCGGCTTCCCGGTACATCCGGCAGGAACGCGATAAAGCCGAGAGCGGCCATCATGCCGAACGGCAGGTTGATATAGAACACGAACCGCCAGTCGTACCAGGCGGTCAGATAACCGCCGAGTGTCGGTCCCATGATAGGACCGACCATCACGCCCATCCCCCACAACGCCATCGCCCAGCCGCGTTGCTCGGGCGGGTAGATATCCAGCATGGTCGCCTGCGACAGCGGCACCAGCGCCGCCGAGAACATGCCCTGCATCAACCGGAACAACACGATCTGTTCCAGCGTCTGTGCGGCGCCGCACAACATCGAGGCGACCGTGAAGCCAACGACGCAGACCACAAACAGCGGCTTGCGACCGAATCGTGAAGCCATCCAGCCGACCGGTGCGGTCATGATGGCGGCGGCCGTGATGTAGGACGTCAGGACCCAGGTGATCTCGTCGTAGCTCGCGGAGAAGCTGCCCTGCATATATGGCAGCGCCACGTTGGCGATGGTCTGGTCGAGCGATTGCAGCAGCGTCGCGCATATGATGCACAACGTGATCATGCCGCGGTGCGGGAATTTCGGCCCGCCGCTCAGCGCGAACTGCATGACGGGCGTCGCGCTGTCGTTCATGACGCGCCCGACAATGTCATTGCGAATCGAGGACCAGACGGCGCCGCGGATCGGCAATTGGACAACGCGCTCCGATCGTCGTCGCCGCGGGGAAAGCCCGGGCCCATGCGGCCACGCGGCCGGACCGGGACAGGCTCAGGATCCCGCCGTCCGTCGGGTTGGCTACGGGCAGCCTGGTCTCTTATCGGGCGCGCGGCGCGCAAGCACGCTCGATCATGTGTCGCAGCACCCGGCGGGCGTTGCCTCAGCCCTGGTGGGCCTCGCAACGGCGATCGTCGCAGGAAAATCCTCGCCCGGGCCAGAGCCCTTGGTACACCGGCGGTGACAGCCGGCGGCATGGCGCGCGCCTCACCAAAGACTGGTCACCGGACCAGCTTGCGGCGCCCTTGGTTCACCGGATGGAAGACCTGATCGGCGGGAATCGCACGCCACTGGATGTGGCGCACCCACGGCCGCCTGGATTCGGCCGCCGACTGTGCGGACATGTATTTTCCTCCCATAGTCCGGGCGTTTGCGGCTGTCTAGCACAGCGCCCGGTCGCTCAGCGTGCCATATCGGAGCCTCAGCCCCAACCCTGACGCGTGTTGCGACGTTGCGCAGATGCGCCTACCGTTACGGACAAAAGCGGCCGCGCCGGGCGTTGCGCGTACCCACCGCCGCTCCTGGGAGGACACGACTTGCTCGCCAACATCCCTGCGACCCAGACTGTCATCGAGATCAGACAGCCTGGGGGTCCGGAAGTGCTGCTTCCGGCAACCCGGCCGGTGCCCGAACCGAAGCCAGGCGAAGTGTTGATCCGTATCGCGGCAGCCGGCGTGAACCGTGCCGACTGCTTGCAGCGCATGGGCCGCTATCCGATGCCGCCCGGCGCGTCCGACATTCCCGGCCTCGAGTGTTCAGGCACGATTGTCAGGCGCGGCGATGGCGTGTCGCAATGGAGCGATGGCGACCAGGTCTGCGCGCTGATGATCGGCGACGGCTACGGCGAATACGCGTGCGTCCCGGCGGTGCAATGTTTGCCCGTGCCCGCGCCGGTCAGTCTGACCGATGCCGGCGGGCTGCCCGAGACCTTCTGCACCGTGTGGACCAACGTGTTCGAGCGTGTCCGTCTGCAGGCGGGTGAAACCTTCCTGATGCAGGGCGGCAGCAGTGGCATCGGCATCACTGCGATCCAGCTGGCCAAGGCATTCGGCGCCAAAGTGCTATGCACCGCCGGGTCTGACGAGAAATGCCGGGCCTGCCTGGACTACGGTGCCGACGTCGCGATCAACTACCGCACGCAGGATTTCGTTGCCATCGGCAAGGAATTCACCCAGGGTCGTGGCGTCGACGTGATCTTCGATATGGTCGGCGGCGACTATATCCCACGGCAGATCGAACTACTGGCGCGCGAAGGGCGGCTGTGCTTCGTCGCGCTGATGCACGGAACGAACGTGGAAGCGGATTTCGGCGCGGTCCAGCGCAAGCATCTGACCATCACCGGGTCCACACTGCGTTCGCGGACCGAGGTGCAGAAGGCGGCGATCATTCGCGCGCTGCGCGAGAAGGTGTGGCCGCTGTGGAGCCAGGGAAAGTTGCGCACCTGTACTTTCCGGACCTTCCCGTTGGTACAAGCGGCAGAGGCGCACCGGCTGATGGAGTCCAGCCAGCATATCGGCAAGATTCTGCTGGTTCCGTAACGTCCACCGCCAGCCGCATCATGAACTTCGTCCATACGCATCATTTCATCGGACTGCTCCACACCTATGGCTACACCGGCCTCGCGGTGATCGTCGGGCTCGAGAGCCTGGGATTGCCTCTGCCTGGTGAGGGTGCGCTGATCGTCAGCGCGATCTATGCGGGCAGCACGCACGAAATGAATCCGGTGCTGGTTATTGTGGCTGCCGCCGCCGGCGCCATCGTCGGACAGACGATCTCCTACTGGATCGGTCTGAAACTCGGCCACAGCCTGTTGCGCCGGTACGGCCAGAAGATCGGTCTGACATGGCGGCGCCTCGCGCTGGGCCGCATGCTGTTCCGCAAGCACGGCTTCAAACTGGTCGTGGTTGCGCGGTTCATCGTCGTGCTGCGCGTCATCACCGCGATGCTGGCCGGCGCGAACCAGATGCCGTGGCGAAAATTCATCCTGGCAAACGTGATCGGCAGCGTCGTCTGGGCGTCAGTCTACGGCGTCGGTGCGAGCATGCTGGGCAATCAGATGAAGCACAGCTCGGGCCCGATCGGCATCGCGGTCGGCGTTGTGGTGCTCTTGATATCGCTCGTCGGTGGCTGGATTGCGCACCGCCAGCAGGACAAGCTGGCGGCGGGACAGCGCAGGATGCGGACACCGGTGCTGTAAGGTACGTTCAATCTGACGATCGGTCGAACAGAACCTCGATGCCTGGCATCGCCTGAATTATCGGGCCGAAAACCCGGCAGGTTGCGGGGCAGGGTCACGAAGCTGCTGGTGCGAGGATGCCGGAACGCGGCTGTGCCGCCTCGGGCAAGCACGCGGCGCCTGCCGCGTGGGCGATGCACCCGGCATGCGTGCAACGAGCCAGCTCAAGAAGTGCCGAACCGGCTTCGTGCCGGGATGAGCGGGATCGAGACGAGCGACTGCCTGCGCGAGCGCGGCAACAGAGATGCTGTGATCATTGACCGGCGGGCCGCTCAGCCGTGCGTCGCGTTCCGGTGTGGCGCGACCATGCTGGGCATCGATACAGATCGCGGATTGCCCGCGTACGACTCCTCCTCCTGATTGACTCGTTGCCCGCCCACGTGCCGAAGCTTCGTTGCCGCCGCAAGATGGAGCGCAACGCAATGGATGCAGAGTACGTCGTCATTGGAGCGGGTTCGGCCGGGTGCGTCATGGCCGCCCGGCTATCCGAGACCGGTGCGCGCGTCATTCTTTTGGAAGCCGGGCCACGTGACACGCTTCCCTGGATTCACATCCCGGCCGGCGTACTGAAGCTGCTGCGCCATCCGGTGGTGAACTGGAACTACAGCGCCGACGCCTCGCCCGGCACCGCAGGCCGCGCCATTCACTGGCCGCGCGGCAAGGTGCTCGGCGGGTCCAGTTCGATCAACGGCATGCTCTATGTGCGCGGCAATCCCGCCGACTACGACGGCTGGGCGCAGATGGGTTGTCGCGGTTGGAGCTATGACGACGTACTGCCGTTCTTCCGTAAGTCTGAGCATTACGTACAGCGCGGCGAACCGGAGTTCCGCGGCCAGGGCGGGCCGCTGAAGGTCGAGGATTACCGCACGATCCTGCCGTTGACTCATCGGTTTGTTGAAGCGGCACGCCAGGCGGGTTTCACGTTTCGCCAGGACCTGAACGGGCGGGAGCAGGAAGGCGTCGGTTACTCGCAGATGACGCGGAAGGGCCGGTTCCGCGGGTCAACGTCGCAGACATTTCTTGCCGAGGCACGCGTACGCCCGAACTTGCGAGTTGAAACGAATGCGCTGGCAACGCGGCTGCTCTTTGAAGGCAAGCGCTGCACCGGCATCGCGTTCCGCCAGAACGGCGTGGACCGTGAGGCACGTACGACGCGCGAGGTAATCTTGTGCGGCGGGTCGGTGAACTCGCCGCATCTGCTACAGATATCCGGCATTGGCCCTGCCGCACACCTGCAGTCGATCGACGTGTCGGTGGTGCATGACCTGCCAGGTGTCGGCGCGAACCTGCAGGACCATTACGTTGCGCGCGTCTCGCATCGCGCGCGTGACGCGGTGTCGATCAACCAACTGGCGCGTGGGACACGGCTGGCGGCGGAGGCGCTCCGGTTTGCGCTGCTGGGGAGCGGCGCGCTGACGTTTGGCGTGACCAGCGCGCAGGTCTTCTGCCGCTCGCGCGAAGGCCTCGCCAGTCCCGACCTGCAGCTTCTCTTCACGCCTGCCAGCTACGATGCGGCGCGGTTCGGCGAGCTGGAACGCGAGGCCGGGATGACGGTCGCGGTGTGCCCGGTGCGGCCAGACAGCCGTGGCACCATCATGGCAGCGTCGGCCGATCCGTACGCGCCTCCGGTGATCACGCCGAACTATCTATCTGATCCGAACGACACGCGTGCGCTGATATCGGGCATGCGTATCACGCGGCGGATCTTCGCGCAGGGGCCGCTGGCACGGCACAGCGTGGTCGAGACGCTGCCGGGGCCGGATGCGGGGTCCGATGAAGCGCTGGCAGACTATGCGCGTGGTTATGGAACGACGATCTATCACCCGGTGGGCACATGCCGCATGGGCGATGGCCCGATGGCGGTGGTGGACGCGCAGCTCCGTGTGCACGGGATCGGCGGACTGCGGGTGATCGACGCATCGATCATGCCGACGCTGACCACGGGAAACACGAATGCGCCGACGATCATGATCGCCGAGAAAGGGGCGGTGATGGTGCGACAGGACGCCTGATGTCATCGGGAGGCGCGAAGCGACAAGGCGATGTCCCGTCCGTCAATGCGACGTGCCTCCCCTCGCGGGGCGATTGCTCTGATGTCCGCCGTCAACCGCTCGATGCAAAACATCCCGCTGCCCGTGGCGGATCGCCTCGCGGTGTGCCCCGGGTGCGACGATGGTACGATCTCCCGCGG
>JASHQG010000501.1 GCA_030037665.1 Acetobacteraceae bacterium | reverse complement strand
CTGTTGGACCAAGCGATCGGCCGTATCGAGGCGAGCGACGGCGCGATCAACGCCGTGGTCGTGCGGGATTTCGATCGCGCGCGGGCGGCTGCAAGAGCCGCCGATACAGCGCTGGCCCACGGGGAGCGCCTGCCACTGCTTGGCGTCTGCATGACGGTGAAAGAGTCCAACGACCTGGCCGGGTTACCGACGACCTGGGGCCTACCGACGTTTCGCAACTGGCGACCGACAGAGGACGGCACCGCTGCCGCCCGGCTCAAGGCGGCGGGCGCCATCATTATCGGCAAGACCAACGTGCCGACAGCGCTCGGCGATTGGCAAAGCGCCAACGAGATATACGGCTTTACACGCAATCCATGGGCCCCCGAGCGCACTCCCGGCGGCTCCTCCGGCGGCGGTGCAGCGGCACTGGCGGCCGGCTATGTGCCACTCGAACTAGGCTCGGACATCGGCGGCTCCATCCGTGTGCCGGCCGCCTTTTGCGGTGTATTCGGACACAAGCCGAGCTTGGGCCTGCTGCCGGCCAGAGGGAATACGTTTCCCGGCACACATGCTGCGGTCGATCTTGCGGTCATCGGACCGCTGGCGCGCAGCGCCGCGGACCTGGATCTCGCCCTGGACATCCTGGCCGGGCCGGATGAGGAAGAGGCACTCGCGTACCGCCTCGGCCTGCCCGCCGCCCGACACACCGTGCTCGGCGACTACCGCGTGCTGCTGGTCGACACTCATCCGTCGATCCCGACCGCGGAGTCCGTGCGTAGCGCGCTCGACCGCCTCGCCAGCCGGCTTGCAGCGGCCGGGACAAAAGTGGCGCGGTCGAGCGAACTGCTGCCCGATCTGGCGCTCGCGGATCGGACCTATCTGCAGCTGCTGATGCCGATCCTGATGGCGCGGCTGCCTGTGGAAGAATACGCCCGCATGCAGGCAACTGCAGCCAATCTGGCGGAAAGCGAGAAGGGCCTGTCGGCGCAACGCCTGCGCGGAGCCGTGTTGACCCATCGTGAGTGGCTGTACGCCAACGAAGCGCGTGCCGGACTGCATCGACAATGGCGGGCTCTGTTCCGCGAATTCGACGTGGTACTGACACCCGCCTTTTCCACGCCGGCGTTCCCGCATGATCATAATCCTGATTTTAGCGCTCGTGAGGCCGATATCGATGGCGTGCGGGTGCCGTATTTTGATCAGCTTGCCTGGCCGGGCATCGCCACGGTGGCTGGCTTGCCCGCAACGGTCGCTCCCCTCGAACGCGATACAGCCGGGCTTCCAATCGGTGTGGCGATCAACGGGCCGTTGCTCGAGGATCGCACCACCATCGCCTTTGCCGGGTTGCTCGAGCAGGCCTTCGGTGGCTTCGTCGCGCCGCCGAGATTTGCCGCCTGATCGGTGTGCGCGGAGCCTCGATAACGCCGGCCGAACGCGACGAAGCGCTGCTTTGCAGCAATGGCCCCCGGGCTGACGCTGCGGCCTCTCGGAACGCCCGTTGCGTCACCTCCGATCCGCTCGCCGTGGGCAGCGGCGTATGGACGAACACCTGAATTCGGAACGTTACAGCATCGAAGACGAATCAGTCGGCGCCGCGCCGAATTCGGTCTATTTTGTCGAACCGCGTCGACTCCGGCGCGCCGGCGCGTCGATCTGCGTCAACGAGAACCTCGTCAACCGTTCATCGCTGGTCAAATTCCTTCACGCTTATTGCGAAGGTGCCACCGCCCGCGCTCCTACTTGATGGCATGCGTCGAAGCGCCAGACCCGGTCTCTTCGCCCGACTTGAGCGCTCTGATCAAAAAACGCTGGGCGTTGGCAATCACGTCTTTCCGATCGGCGCCCCGGGATGCCGCCGCCACGGCGCCGCCGATCGCACCAACCATGATCGCGCCGATGATATTGAGATTGTAGCCGCCGGCGATCGCGCCGCGGCGAGCGGCGTCCTGCAGCCCCCGTGCCCAACCCTCCGCCCAGTGACGGGGAAGGTCCACTGCTTCCTCAGGCGCGATTGCCGACATCTCGCCCACCGCCGTTTGCAGCACGCCGGGGTTTTCGGCCACGTAGTCGATCAATCCACCAATCAACGACGAGAGATAGGATTCGAGCCCATCGGCACCAGACACCCTCGGCTGGAGAAACCGATCCAGCTCCTCCTTGGCTGCGGCGGCGAAGGCCAGAAAGCAGTCCTGTTTATCGGTGAAGTAGAGATAGAACGTGCCGTGGCCGAGGCCGGCAAGGCGTGCGATGTCCTGCGGCCGCGTCAGATGATAGCCACGACCGACAAACAGCGAGCGCGCCGCCGTCAACAGTCGGTCGCGCGTGACGTCACCGCGCACTGGCGGTTTCCTCGGCATTGCCGGCTGTGGCGAAGACGGCGGCGGGCGCTGCGTCTTTTTCGCCCTACCAACCTTGCGCGGTTGCATCTCGTGCGGTCCCTGGCGGCTACCTGTCTGCGACGTGCGCCAAAGCTACGCTGACAAATTGTCATTGACAATCTGTCAGCCTGGTGACAATTTGTCAGATACGGCGAAACGACCACACCGGAGGTCGAATGCCCGATCGCATGAGACGGCTTGCCTACGGTCTCGGCGCCGTTCCGTCCGGCGCCGAGCTTCCTCTGCTGGGTCTATTGCTGCTCTTCTACAACCAGCTCGTCGGACTGCCGGCGGTCGCGGTCAGCGTCGTTCTTTCCGCGTCCGCGCTCCTCGGTACGTTCTGGGATCCCCTTGTCGGAGAGATCTCCGACACCACACGCAGCCGCTGGGGGCGGCGGCATGTCTATCTTTATGGCGCCGCGGCGCCGTTCGCCCTCGCCTTTGCCTTGCTGTGGCGGCCGCCGGCTGGTTGGCCACAGCCGGCCCTTCTCGCCTGGTTGGCACTCTTCGCGATCCTCGCGCGGCTCCTCAGCAGTTTGCACGAGATACCTGGTGCAGCGCTCATACCCGAGCTTGCCCGCGGGTACAACGAGCGCACGCGGCTCGTCGGCTACCGCTACCTGTGTGGCGGGATCGGCGTGATAATGAGCACCGCGCTTGGTTTTGGCGTCTTTCTCAAAAGCAGCCCCGGACAGCCTTTTGGCCAGCTCAACCGCGCGGGATACGCGCCCTTCGGGACGGCCATCGCCGGGATCATCCTCGTCACGATCATTCTCTCGGCGCTCGGCACGCACGGCTACATCCCGCAGTTACACATCCCGCCACGGCAGTCCCGCTCCATTCGCACGAGGCTGCGCGACGTCCTCGAAACTCTGCGGGGCCGCAACTTTGCGGTGATCGCCGCTTCGGGCTTTCTGCACGGCATCAATCTTGGTGTTCACGCTGGGCTTGGCGTCTATTTCGCCACCTATTTCTGGAAGCTTACGTCGAACCAGCTGCCGTGGCTGCTTCTCGCGGCGCTGCCGGCCAATAGCGTCGCCGCCCTTGTAGCACCCCCTCTGGCGCGACGATGGGGAAAGAAGGAGACCTGCGTCGGGCTTTTCTTCGTCTCCATCGCGCTCGGGAGTCTGCCGCTCGCAGCCGCTCTCCTCGACTGGCTGCCAGCTCCTGGCAGCATCTCCCTGCTCGCGATTCTCGCCGTCGACGGACTGCTCGTCGCGGTGATCGGGACCAGTGGGTTCATCATCGTCACCTCCATGGTGGCCGACATCGTCGAGGAGACGGAACTGCGCACCGGACGACGGTCCGAAGGGCTGCTGCTTGCGACTGAGACCTTCCTGCGAAAGCTGAGTACCGGGGTGACGGTGATCGTCCCGGGTCTTCTCCTGGCGCTTGTCGGTTTTCCGCCGCACGCCGATCCAAAGACGCTCGATCCGCTGGTGATGCGCCACCTTGTCCTGATCAGCCTGCCACTTCGCGTCGTACTCGGCATCGCCGCAACCAGCGTGTTGCTCCTCTACCGCATCGACCGCGGGACGCACGAAGCCAATCTGGCAAAGCTGGGCGGGGACGCTGGTGCAACGGGAGATGACCCAGACCTGACGATGAGTGTGATTGCAGTTGATCCCGGCAATGCCGTGTCGCGCGAGGCCGATTGCGATGTGGCCATGGAGAACGCCGACAGAGCGCCTGCCTGATCTGCCGGTGGTCTGGATGCCTCGCAGCTTCAACCTCATTCGAACCTGGAGGACCGCCATGAAGCGCCGGCATTTTCTCGGAGCCAGCCTTGCGCTATCCGGAATCTCAGACGTTCATTTCTCGCCGGCGAAAGGCGCGCCCGTCAGCCGCGTGCGGCCCGGCATGCCCGAATGGCCCACCGATACCGACTGGCCATGGCGGGTTGATCGCACAACAGGGCAGCGCTGTGGGGCGTTCCTGGCATGAACGCGACACCGGACACTCATAACGATGACAGAATCAGGTTGGATGAGTTCGATCGGGAGTAGGGCCACCGGGTTCGCGCGGGCTGAATGAGCGTGGCGGTGTGGGTCCCGCGTTGGCCTGTTGTCGGGCAGGACGAACACCCGCTCGCCCCAAAGCGGATTGCGTCCACTCCAGCACACCGGCGCGTCGGTGTGCGTCAACGGGAATCTTGTCGGCCGTTCATAGCCGGCCAAATTCCTTCACTCGTCTTCCGAAGTTGCCGGCAATCGCCGGTGCTCCCGACCACTTTGGAGCTGCTGGAAAATAATGAGCCGCATCCGGGCAGAAGCAGGCGGCGATTCTCACTGATTCACCATCGTTGCATGCTTGACTGTATTCTCTGATGGTCTGCTCGATGCGACCGGCAATGGTTGCATCCGACATGATTATCCGTCCAAGTTGCTCAATGACTCGACAGCATGGCATTAAATTGCCGCGGCTGCCCCCGAACTCGGCGAGATGATACGCCGCCGGATTGGGTGCGCCAGCCGCCTCGGCGTGCCGACGGGCGGATCATCACCGCGCGAATCCGCGAATCAAATCGTTTCGAAGCCGCCGGTTCATTGCTTCACGAGTCAATCCGCCGGCCATTCTGCGCGATGCAGAAAAGCTCCGCCTAAATTCTCCCCGGCGGAGCTTTCCCTTGCCCTTCAGGTTAGTCCGAATTTGAGGTTCGAAATTAGTCCTCGAGCCCGAACACAAGTAGGCGCATCTTTCGTGCAGGGCCTGGAAAGTCTTGGACGAAAATCTGTAGCTCTCTTCCGGGTACATCAAAAACCGCGGTATCAGGAAGGACAGGCACCGCCAACCCTATAGCTAAGGGCAATGATACGCCACCTTCTGTCACCACTAGATCAACCAAGATAACACCACCGGGCGGCGGAATTTCGTTTGCGATAACTCTGATCTTGGAATATTTTTGGACATCGAGATTAGGGCCGATCTGCGTCGGCCCTGGGCCAGGACCAACACTGATAGTTCCGGTGTCATACACGAGGTGAGTGGTACTCATGATCTTCCTCCTTTGGGAATTCGTCCCACGACGGGACAACGCCACACACGTACGCCTGTGAGACTTCCGGACCTGCGAGAAATTGTTTCTGGAACGCTTCGATGCGATGTTGTATCGGAAAATGTTACGAAGTGTAAAGCACTCTTCGCGTCGATCAACCGATTGTGATCTGCCTCAGACTTCGTCCCCGGGCTTCTCCAATAGCTTTCCCGCAGCGTGATCCGTAGCGGCGGCCGCCGTAGCCTGAGCGGGGAAGGAACCTCATATTAATCTATAATTAAGCGATTGAGCGAAACGGCGCCGCTGTGCCAAACGGGCGCCGCATCTGACCACCGGCATGACGACGCATGAAAATGGCTGGGATCGTACGTAAGAGAAATTGAACAACCCGCAACGGTGAAACAAAGACTGCGTAGCTGGCTGACTACTTCGACCAGCACCGTGACCGCCATAAACGACAGTTTGCTACAAAGAGAGTGGCAACCGACTGGCTCGATGATTGGGACAAGGCGACGCTCACCGACCGTGTGGGGGAGATCATTCGGGAGGCGCCGAGAGCTCGACCCATGTCCGGAACGCGCGGATCGCAGTGAACGGCTACATCGATATCATCGTGGACTGACCGGTGCGTGCGCGCTCAAATCACACGGGATAGGCCGACAGCAGCGGTGCGCCAGCGTTGGCTGCCCAAAGGATCGCGCTGCATCTCGAATGTCGGCTCTTGCACGATATCGGCTAGCAAGCGGATCGGCGGAAATTCATCAGATCGGTTATCAGACGAGACGGCGGGTTTTATCTGCGCCCGCCGATCGGTTACGTTGGACAGCAACGTCGGCCGCGTCCACGCCCCGAATCGGCTCAATCACGTCGTCGCTTCACGGCCTGCGACGACCCGGTGCACTTACGGCTGATCACCGTCATAGCCCTCTATAATAAGCAGATTCGCTGTCGAATTTGCCTGCCGCAAAGCGTGCGCCGCACGATATTCCGGCGAATCATAGCAAGCCAGTGCGGTAGCATAATCCTTGAATTCAAGGACGACGTTGCGCGATCGGCTGGTTCCTTCCCGTAATTCAAATCGTCCGCCCCGTACGATGAACTTCGCGCCGTATTTCCGAAACGCCGCGGCATTGGCGGCAACATAGGCCTTGTATCCGTCAGGGTCGTTCACATCGACGCTGGCAATCCAGTAACCTTTCGGCATCGTCTGTCTCCCCTACCGGTGAATATGATCGCCCATCAGCCCGGCGAGAGCGGGTTCCATTGCTGCTGCCATCAGTTCCTGGCCCTGCGTCGTCGGGTGCAGTGGTGGTCTCGGTGGCGTTTCCCTCGGATCCAGGTACAAATCCGGGTCAAGTTTACCGTCGCGGACGAACACGTGTCCGACGTCCAGAAACGTCACATCGTCCGCATGCGCGAATTGTGACGCAAGTTCTCGATTCACCGCGACCGTCGTCTCTGACGCCCAGGCCGAACGGTCCGACGGCAGTATGCCCAGCAGCAGGATCCTGGTGTGTGGCAGCCGGGCGCGCAATTGGCGGATGATCGTATCGATGCCCAGGACCGTGTCTGACGCTGACCAGTGCAGACGTCCCAGATTGTTGGCGCCAATCAGTACCACCGCGACCTTGGGGTCGATCCCCGACGCTTCCCCATGTTCGATGCGCCACAGCAGGCTGGCCGTGGTGTCTCCGATGAAGCCGAGGTTGACGGCGTTGCGATCGCCGTAAAAGCGCTGCCAGATTGGAGCAAAGTCGACCCAGGGCGGCGGACCCTGCCGTTCCCAGTCCTGGGTGATCGAGTCGCCGTAGAAGACCAATGCGGGGTGGCGCTCCCGCAGCTCTGCCTGCTTTGCATCGAAGCGGACGCGCCACCATTGCAGGTCCATGCGGCTGATCGGTACGGCCGCAAGAATCGTGCGTGCGCTTGGCGTCGTGAGGGCGAATCCGGTGAGGATGCTCGCCAGGACAACGAGTCGTGCGAAGCGGCGCATGGTTCAGCCGACCGCCGCACGCAGCGAACCGCAGACGTGCTCCAGTGCGGCGTCGGTCAGATAGGGATGGATCGGCAAGGCGAGAATGCGATCCGCCAGCTTGTCTGATGACGGCAGAGCTGTGCCATCGTGATGGTCGCGGTAAGCAGGCTGTCGATGTAACGGACACGGATAATAGATGGCAGTCGGCACGCCGCGGGCTTTCAACATTTGCTGTACCCGATCGCGCTCGGCAAAGTCGTGCAACAAGATCGCGTAGATCGCCCAGGCGCTCGTGCTGTCGGCGACCCGCATGGGGGTCTGAACCACGTTTCCCAAATGCGTATCATAATAGCGGGCCACCCGTTCCCGCGACGCAAGTTCATCGCCAAACACGGCCAGTTTCGCCAGTAGAACCGCCGCCTGCATCGAGTCCAGCCGGCCATTCATGCCGGTGCGCAACACCTCATAGCGCGTGGTGCCTTCGCCATGGGTACGGAGGCTGCGGTAGATGGCTGCCCGTTCGCTGTCTTGGGTAAAGAGTGCGCCGCCATCGCCGTAGGCGCCGAGCGGCTTCGACGGGAAGAAGCTCGTCGCGGTCGCATCTGCTGCAGTGCCGAGCATTTCGCCGTGCAGCGTGCACCCGAAGCTCTGCGCGAGATCGTCGAGTGTGAACAGTCCCTCCCGTGCAGCAATGGCGGACAGTGCCGGCCAATCGGCGGGCTGGCCGAACAGATCGACACCAATGAGCGCGCGGGGCCGCAGCTTGCCCGCGGTGCGTATTTCGGAGATGCGGTGCTCGAGGTGCGCCGGATCGATCTGGAACGTGCGTGGATCGACATCGACGAACACGGGCGTGGCGCCAAGCACCAACGGCACCTCGGCGGTCGCGGTGTAGGTGAAGGCGGGCAGGAAAACCGCATCGCCGGGACCGATGTTCTCGGCCATCAGCGCGATCTGGATCGCGTCAGTGCCGGAACTCACCGCGACACAATACCGCGCGCCACACAGCTTCGACAGCGCGTCTTCCAGCTCGGTCACTTCCGGACCAAGGATGAACTGACAATGCGCAAGGACCCTGTCCAGTCGCGTGCGCAGATCGGCCGCGATGCGCGCCTGTTGAACCTTGAGGTCGAGGAAGGGCACGGCAGGACGCGGCTGATCGGTCATTAACTGGCTCGCTTTCAACGTCAGGCGCGGACTTCGTCAGCAGCATCGGCCCTGTAGGCAAACTCGGGCACGAGGCGGCCGAGTAATGCCAGCGCCAGCCGTGTCTGTCCGCCTCGGCAGGCAGCGGCGATCTCGTCGATGGCTCGCCCGACGATCGCCGGATCGGCTGTGCGCGGCGCGGCGATCTGAAGACC
>JASHQG010000500.1 GCA_030037665.1 Acetobacteraceae bacterium | reverse complement strand
CACGCCGTGCTGGCGGCCAGCACATGGCAATGAACGCGCTCGCGGCGATCGCCGCAGCGCTGCAGCTTCGCGCCGAGCCGGACATTATCGTCGCGGCATTGCAGGAATTCGCCCCGTTCGCCGGCCGCGGTGCACGGCGGCAGATCGCCGTAGCGGGAGGCACCGCGCTGCTGCTGGACGACAGCTACAACGCCAATCCCGCGTCAATGCGTGCGTCGCTCGCGGTACTCGCGCTACAGCCGGGCAAGCGCCGCATCGCCGTGCTCGGCGACATGCTGGAACTCGGTGACGCAGGTCCGTCGGAGCACGCCGCGCTCGCGAAAGACGTTACGGCTGCGGCCGACTTGTTGTTTGCCTGCGGCCCCCTGATGCGCCACTTGTTCGACGCGCTGCCCGCTGCGCGTACCGCCGTGCATCGCGCCGACGCGGCCAGCCTTGCACCGATTGTGACCAGCGCCATCGAACCGGGTGACGTCGTGTTGGTCAAAGGCAGCCTGGCCAGCCGTATGAAGCTGGTGGTCGGCGCGGTGGATAGGTCGACCCGGCCGATCGGGGCGGAAGCGGCCTGATGCTCTACGATCTCACCCGCCCCTTTGCGGAACATGTGCTGCTGTTCAATCTGTTCCGCTACCTGACGTTTCGTTCGGGTGCCGCCTGCCTGACCTCGCTCGCGGTCAGCTTCTGGCTCGGACCGAAGCTGATCCGCTGGCTCAAGCGCATGCAGCATCAGGGCCAGCCGATCCGTGAGGACGGACCCGAGCGCCATCTGCTGGAGAAGAAGGGCACGCCCACCATGGGCGGCCTGTTGATCATCGGGACGATGACGGTCTCGACTTTGCTGTGGGTTGATCTTCGCAACACCTACGTCTGGGCCGTGTTGTTCATCACCTGGGGCTATGGCCTGCTCGGCTTTGCCGACGACTACCTGAAGGTGACGAAGCGCAGCCACAAAGGCGTTTCCGGTAAGAAGAAGCTGCTGGTCCAGATGGTCGTCGGCCTCGCCACTGCCATATGGCTGGTCACTCTGGCACGTCCGCCGCTCGCGACCGATCTCCTGGTGCCAGTCTTCAAGGACGTTCTGATCCCCCTTGGCATGTTCTTTCCTGTCTTCGCCATGCTGGTGATGATGGGCGCATCCAATGCAGTGAACCTGACAGACGGGCTGGACGGCCTGGCGATCGTGCCGACCATGATCACCGCAGCGGTGTTCGCGCTGATCGCCTACCTGGTCGGCAACCGCATTTTCGCCGGTTACCTGGAGCTGACCTATGTGCCCGGCGTCGGCGAACTCGCCGTATTCCTGGCGGCGCTGATCGGCGCCGGTATGGGGTTCCTGTGGTTCAACGCGCCCCCCGCCGCAGTGTTCATGGGAGATATCGGTTCGCTGTCGCTTGGCGGCGCCCTCGGCGCGGTCGCGGTCGCGACCAAGCATGAAATCGTGCTGGTCATCGTCGGCGGCCTGTTTGTCGTGGAGACGGTGTCCGTCATCATCCAGGTGTTCTGGTACAAGCGCACCGGCACGCGCGTCTTCCTGATGGCACCACTACATCACCACTTTGAAAAGAAAGGCTGGGCCGAGCCGACCATCGTAATCCGATTCTGGATCATCTCGATGGTGCTGGCATTGATCGGCCTGGCGACGCTCAAGATCCGATGACTGCGTTCGCGCCTGACGTGTTCGCCGGACGCCGCTTCGCTGTCGCGGGGCTGGGCCGCAACGGGCTGCCCGTCGCACGGGCATTGCTGGCGATGGGCGCCGATGTGGCCGCATGGGACGATCGGCCGGAGGCGCGTGCCTCGGCAATGGGACTGACGTTGCGCGATTTGCGGAAGGGTGACTTCACGTTCGACGCGCTGGTGCTGTCGCCCGGAATTCCGCATCGGCTGCCGAAACCACATCCGGTTGCGATGCGGGCGCTTGAGGCCGGTGTGCCAATCCTGTCCGATGCCGAACTGCTGTTCCAGGCGGCGCGGCGTGCGGGTTCGCACGCGCGCTTTGCCGGCATCACCGGCACCAATGGCAAATCCACCACCACCGCGCTGCTGGCGCACATCCTGTCCGCCGCAGGCGTGCCGAACGCGGCAGGCGGCAATCTCGGGACGCCGGCGCTGGCGCTGCCGCGGCTGCCGGACGAGGGTGTCTATGTTCTGGAGATGTCCTCCTACATGTTGGAGCGACTCGCCACCCTCCGCTTCGATGTGGCGGCGATGCTCAATCTCAGTCCTGACCACCTGGATCGCCACGGCGACATGGCAGGCTATGCGGCCGCCAAGCGTGCGATTTTCGCGCGGCAGACCGCCGGCGACCTGGCGGTGGTGGGCGTGGAAGATGCGGCGTCGCGCGCGATGGCCGTGTGGCTCCGCGAACTGCCGGCGCCGGTTGTCGCCGTTGCCGGACGCGGCTTCGAATTGCGCAATGCGCCTGCCCTGCCCGGCGCGCACAACGCCCAGAACGCGGCAACGGCGTTCGCCATGGCGCGGTTCCTCGGTGTGCCGGAGGCGACGATCCGTGCCGCCTTCACGACCTTCCCGGGACTGCCGCATCGCCAGCAGGTTGTCACGACAATCGACGGGATCGCGTTCATCAACGACAGCAAGGCGACCAACGCCGATGCAGCCGCACGAGCGCTTGCCTGCTACGATCGCATCGTCTGGATCGCCGGTGGCCAGGCGAAGGACGGCGGCATCGAGACGCTGGCGCCATTCTTCGCGCGCATCGCACGCGCGTTGCTGATCGGCCGCGACGCACCGATGCTTGCTGCGACGCTCGCAACACATAACGTGCCACACGACATCGTTGGCACGCTCGATGCCGCAGTGCCCGCCGCTCTTCTCATCGCGCGACAGGCCGGCGCGACAGCCGTTCTGTTATCGCCGGCATGCGCCAGCTTCGATCAGTTCAGCGGCTTCGACGCGCGCGGTGATCGTTTCGCCGCGCTGGCCGCGCAACTTGCTTGCGGGAGGGCCGCCTGATGGCCCTGGTTCCGCGCACCGACGACTCGCTGCTCGGCCGCTGGTGGTGGACGGTAGACCGCTGGACGTTGGGCGCCGTCAGCACGCTGATCGGCGTCGGCTACGTCATGATGCTCGCGGCGAGCCCTTCGGTGGCCGTGCGCCTCGGATCATTCCGCGACCTTTTCATCGTCAAGCAGGTCCTTTTCCTTGCTATTTCCGCCGGCGTGGTCGTCGGTGTCTCGCTGCTGACGCCGCGCAACATCAAGCGCCTGGCGATCGCCGGTTGCATCCTCGCGCTGATGTTGACCGCTGCCACGCTGGTGATTGGCGTCGACATCAAGGGCGCGCGCCGCTGGATCGCACTACCGGGTCTCGCAGTGCAGCCGTCTGAGTTCCTGAAGCCGTGCTTTGCCGTGGTCACGGCGTGGCTGATCACCGAGGGCCGACGCTCGCCTCGTTTTCCGGGGATGCCGCTCGCCCTGGTCATCCTCGCGATAATCGTGCTGCTGCTGAAATCGCAACCGGATGTTGGGATGCTGGCCGTCATCACCGCCGTGTTCCTGTTCCAGCTCTACGTTGGCGGACTGAACCTGCTGGCAGTCGCGGTCGGCCTTGGCATGATGGGCGGCGCCGGAGTCATGGCCTACATATTGTTTGACCATGTGCGCCAGCGCGTCCACGCATTCCTGCACCCCAACAATCACGATGCCTATCAGGTGACGACAGCGCTGCAGGCGTTCGGCAATGGCGGTTTGTTCGGGCGCGGTCCGGGTGAGGGTCGCATCAAGGACATCCTGCCCGACGCGCACGCGGACTTCGTGTATGCCGTGGCCGGCGAGGAATACGGCATGCTGGTCTGCGCCACGATCCTGGGCGTGTTCGCATTCGTGGTGCTGCGCGGATTGCTGCGATTGGTCAAAGAACAGGATCTGTTTGTCGTGCTGTCATGCACCGGACTGCTGGCGGGCTTCGGGCTGCAGGCGTTCGTCAATATGGCGACGACACTGGCGCTGATCCCCGCCAAAGGCATGACGCTGCCGTTCATTTCATACGGTGGGTCCTCAGCGGTGGCCGTGGCGCTGGGCATGGGCATGCTGCTGGCACTGACCCGTAACCGCAACCACGGTGACGCGCCGTGAGGGGCCCGGCGGTGAGACCCGTCGTGATCGCAGCAGGCGGCACGGGCGGCCATATGTTTCCCGCCGAGGCTTTGGCGGCGGAGCTGATCGTGCGCGGCCGGCGCGTCGTGCTGATGACCGATTCGCGTTCGTCCGGCCTGCAAAGCCCGGTGTTCGGGGGAAAGGAGCAATACGTCATCCGTGGCGCCGGCCTCGCCGGACGCGGCATACCGCGCGCTGGCGCCGCAATGGTTTCACTGATCGCAGGTACCGTGCAGGCGCGGCAGATTCTGGGTGTGGTCAAGGCTGCGGCAGTGGTCGGATTTGGCGGTTATCCGAGTGTCGCACCGGTCTTGGCAACGCGGCTCATGCCGCGTCGGCCTGTGGTGATTTTGCACGAACAGAACGCAGTGCTCGGGCGGGCCAACCGGTTCCTGGCAAAGCGAGCCGATCAGCTCGCATTGAGCTTTGCTGCGACGATGCGCCTGCCGGCAGGGACACCGACCATCGTCACCGGTAACCCGGTGCGGCGGGCGATCGTGTCGCTGGAGCACGCAGGATATGCGGCACCGAGCGAGAAAGTACGGGTTCTGGTGCTCGGCGGTTCGCTGGGCGCGCGGGTGTTCTCCGATGTCGTGCCGACGGCACTGATCCAGCTTCCGGAGTGGCTGCGTGCGCGGATGGTGGTGACGCAGCAGTGCCGGACCGAGGACCTCGAGCATGTTCGCTCGGCGTACCATGGCGCGGGCATCAATGCAGAACTGGCCGTGTTCTTCCCCGATGTCGCGCCGCGGCTGGTTGCTGCGCATCTGGTCCTCGCACGCGCCGGCGCTTCCACCGTCGCGGAACTTGCGGTTGCCGGTCGGCCCGCGATCCTGGTCCCGTTGCCTGGCGCCATTGATGATCACCAATCGGCGAATGCGCGTGCGCTCGCGAATGCCGGCGGAGCATGGGTCATGCCGCAGCCGACTTTCACACCCGATGCGCTGTCGGCGCGACTGACCGAATTGTTCGCCACTCCCGCCGCGCTGGCTCGTGCTGCGGTCGGCGCGCGCAGCGTGGCACAGCCGTATGCCGCTGCGCGTCTCGCGGACCTGGTGGAAGCGGTGACGCCACAGGAGGCGATGCACCCGTGAGAGCACTGCCTCTGTCGATCGGCACGATTCATTTCACCGGCATTGGTGGCATCGGCATGTCGGGCATTGCCGAGGTCCTGCACAATCTCGGCTATGCAGTGCAGGGCAGCGACATCGCCGAGTCCGCGAATGTGAAGCGGTTGCGCGACGCCGGCATTCGCGTAGAGATCGGGCATGATCCGGGGAACATCGGCGGCGCACAGGTGGTTGTCGTGTCGTCCGCCGTGAAGCGCGACAATGCCGAGATAGTTGCCGCGCGCGCCAAGCTGATTCCGGTGGTGCGGCGCGCGGAAATGCTGGCCGAACTGATGCGGCTGAAATGGTCGATCGCGATTGGCGGCACGCACGGCAAGACGACGACCACCAGCCTGGTCGCCGCGGTGCTGGAAGCGGCCAAACTCGATCCCACCGTGATCAACGGCGGCATCGTCAATGCGTACGGCACCAACACACGGCTTGGCGCCGGCGAGTGGATGGTGGTGGAGGCCGACGAGTCCGACGGTTCCTTTCTCCGCCTGCCGGCGGTGATTGCGATCGTCACCAACATGGATCCGGAGCACCTGGACCACTGGGGCACGCCCGAGGCTATGATCGCCGGCTACGACCAGTTTGTGTCCAATATTCCCTTCTACGGCTTTGCCGTGCTGTGCATCGACCATCCGGCGGTGCAACAGATGATTCCGCGTCTGTCCGACCGTCGCGTCATCACCTACGGATTTTCGCCGCAGGCCGACGTGCGGGCGGAACGCGTTTCGCCGGACAAGCTCGGTTCGACGTTCGAGGTGACCATCACCGATCGCGCGCGCAACCGGCAGCGCCGCATGGGGCCGTTCCGGCTGCCGATGCTGGGCAGCCACAACGTCCAGAACGCACTCGCCGCGGTTGCCGTCGGCCTGGAAATGGAGATCGACGATGACACGCTGCGATCGGCGTTCCTCGGCTTCAAGGGGGTGAGGCGACGCTTCACCAAGACTGGCGAGGTCGGCGGCATCACAGTGATCGATGACTACGGCCATCACCCGGTGGAAATCGCGGCTGTTTTGAAAGCGGCGCGGCAGGCCGGTGCGCGCGACGTTATCGCGGTCGTGCAGCCGCATCGGTTCACCCGACTTCAGTCGTTGTTCGATGAGTTCTGCGCCTGCATGAACGATGCGGGCACCGTGATCGTCGCGGACGTCTATCCCGCAGGAGAAATTCCCATCGCCGGGGTGAACCGGGACGCGCTGGTCGAGGGGCTGCGCGCGCGGGGGCATCGCTCCGTTGTGCCGCTGCCCTCGCCGGCGCGGCTGTCGGAAATGGTGAATGCGATCGCCAAGCCCGGGGATTTCGTCGTCTGCCTCGGCGCCGGCTCGATCACGCAATGGGCCGCCGCACTGCCTGGCGAGCTGACGGAGCTGCAGACGGGTCCGCGCCGTGCGGCGGGAGGTACGAGGTGAGGTTTGCGGCTTGGCCGGCCCGGGTTGAGCGGCTCGTCGCTGACGATGCGATGCAGACGCGGCAGAGAAGTGCGGGGACAGCAAAGGCGAAGTTCAACATCCGCCCCAGGCCATCTGTGCCGGGCCTGCGCGCAATCCGTTATGACTCGGCTCCACAGGGTCTCTGGTTTTGTGCGGGCTCCGCGCTGAAACCGAGGCCGCCATCCACGCCGGCGCCGGCTAAACCCGCAAGGCTCTCATCGTGATGGCCGCCGCGTACACTCCCACGTTTATTGAGCCTCTGCCGCCGTTGCGCGGTCGTATGCAGGAGAATGCACCGCTTGCGCCGTTCACCTGGTTCCGCGCGGGCGGCCCTGCCGAAGTGCTGATCCGTCCGGCGGACGCGAATGATCTTGCCCAGTTCCTTCGCGCCCTGCCGCCCGACATTCCGGTCCATGCCATCGGCGCATGCTCTAACCTGATCATCCGTGACGGCGGCCTCCCCGGCGTCACCGTGAAGCTGGCGCGTGGGTTCTCTTCGATCTCGTCCGAGACCAACGGCGTCGTCGCCGGCGCGGCGGCGCTCGATCTGACGGTCGCAGAACATGCGGCGGCGGAATCGCTGACAGGACTGGAATTCCTCTCGGGCATTCCCGGCACGATCGGCGGTGCGGTGGTCATGAACGCCGGCGCCTACGGCGGCGAGATCGCCGAAGTTCTCGACTGGGCGGAAATCGTCACTCGTTTCGGTGACATCTGCCGGCTTTCCGCTGCCGAACTTGCGTTGGCGTACCGCCATTCGGCACTGCCGCCCGGTGCGATCGTCACCCGCGCACGGCTGCGCGCCACGACCGGCGCGCCGGCAACCATCGCCGCGCGCATGGCAGACATCCGTGCGAGCCGTGCAGCGTCGCAGCCAGTCCGCGCACGAACCGGCGGCTCCACGTTCCGCAATCCTCCTGCCATGAAGGCGTGGGAGTTGATCGATGCGGCAGGCTGTCGCGGGCTGAAGCGCGGCGGAGCGGTTGTCTCGGAGAAGCATTGCAATTTCCTGATCAACGTCGGGAATGCGACGGCCGCCGATATCGAAGGCCTCGGTGAGGAAGTGCGGCGGCGCGTATCCGCGGCTTCGGGTGTGAATTTGCAGTGGGAGATTAAGCGGATCGGTGTGCCGGCCATGAAGCCGGAGGCGGTGTCGTGAACGCGGGCCATACACCTCGCCCGCTCTCTTCAGCCGGTGAGCGGTCCGCGAAGCGACGCGTGGCCGTGCTTTACGGCGGCATCTCCGCGGAACGCGAAGTGAGCCTCTCCACCGGCCGCCAGGTCATCACCGCCCTGCGCGATGGCGGCTTCGACGTGACACCGATCGAGGTCGCTGACGACATCGCCGCTGTCATCGCGGCGCTTACCCCGAGACCCGACGCCGTGTTCAATGCATTGCACGGTCGGTTCGGCGAGGACGGTGCCATTCAGGGCGTGCTCGACTGGCTCGGCATTCCATACACGCATTCCGGGGTGCGTGCGTCTGCGCTGGCGATGGACAAGGTCGCGGCAAAAGCCGTGTTTGTGGCGAACGGTTTGCCGGTTGCACGTCACGTCGTCGTCGATCGGGAGGCGCTCGCGGCGTCCGACCCACTCCCCTTGCCCTACGTGATCAAGCCGCTGAACGAAGGCTCTTCAGTCGGCGTGGAGATCATCCGAAACGGCGACAACCGTCGCACCGAAATCGCCCGCGCCTGGCGTTTCGGCCAATCGGCGCTGGTGGAGGAATACATCCCGGGCCGCGAGCTGACTGTCGGCGTGATGGGCGACCGCGCACTGGCTGTGACGGAAATCCTGGCCGACGCAGGCACCTTTTATGATTACGAATCAAAATACGGCGACGGCGGCTCCCGCCATGTCATCCCGGCCACCGTGCATCCGGCCACCTATGATCGCGCACTCGACGTGGCGCTCGCGGCACATCGCGCGCTCGGCTGCCGCGGCGCGACACGCTGCGACTTCCGATACGACGACACCACGGGCGAACCCGGGCGCCTCGTTCTGCTGGAAATCAACACACAACCCGGCCTGACGCCCACGTCGCTCTTGCCGGAGCAAGCGGCGCATCACGGCATGGACTTTGCGCAGCTTTGCACGTGGATGGTGGAGAACGCCGCATGCCGCGCGTGACCCGCAATTCACTCAAGGACCGGCCGACGCGCCTGAAGCTCCTGCTCCGGCGGCAAAGAAAGCTGCTTCGCCCGGGAGCATGGGTTGCTGCCGGCGTCGCCCTCTTCTTTGTGGGTGCCATGATGCTGCATTCCGCTGGGCGCGGCCACCCGTTGGCGACGTTGCATTATCGGATTGGGAGGCTCACCGCCTTTGCCGGACTGCGTGTGCAGCACATTGACATCAAAGGTCGCCAGAACACGCCGGAAGCGCCGCTGCGCGCCGCTCTGGGAATCGATAAGGGCGTTCCCATCCTCGGCGTTTCGCTGAGAGCTGCGCGCCAACGCGTCGAATCGCTTTCCTGGGTGAAAAGCGCCGTCGTCGAGCGACGGCTTCCGGACACCATCGTCGTGAAGCTGGAGGAACGCCGTCCTTTTGCGATCTGGCAGAACAACGGCAAATTCATGCTGATCGATCGCAACGGCAACGTCGTGGCGCACCAGAACGTCATGGATTTCCGTCAGCTACCGCTGGTGGTTGGACCAGGTGCACCACAGGCCGCCGCGGCCTTGCTCGATACGCTGTCCTCGCTGCCTATGCTGCAGGCGCGCGTCGCCGCCGCCGTGCGCGTCGGCGACCGGCGGTGGGACCTGCAAATGAACAACCGGACCGAAGTGATGCTGCCGGAAGGACATGAAGCCGCAGCACTCGATCGGCTGATGCAATTACAGCAGTCGCACGACCTGCTCGATCGGCCGCTGGTCGCGATCGACATGCGCCTGCCGGACCGACTGGTGCTGCGTCCGCGCGCCGCACCGCCGACTGCCGCCGACGCGACCAAGAAGCCGACATGACGCCAGGGCGCTTACCATGAACGAGATGTCGCCGCGCGCACTGCCGCCGCTAACCAATATCGAGGAGCCCGAACGCCCGCGGCATCACCGCACCAGTCCGTTCGGCGTGCTCGACATCGGCTCGACCAAGATCGCTTGCCTGATCGGCCGCATGGAGTCCGACGGCACGCTGCGCGTGCTCGGGCTTGGCTGGCAGAAGGCACGCGGCATTCGCGGCGGCGGCATCGCCGATCTGGAAGAGGCACGCAAAGCCATTCTTACCTGCGTTGGCCAGGCGGAGGACATGGCAGACACGCGGCTCAGAAGCGTCACCGTTAATCTCTCCTGCGGCCAACCGGAATCGCGGTTGTTCAATGTCCAGCTTGCGATGGACGGGCGCGCTGTCGGCGAAGCGGACATTCGCCGAGCCGTGCAGGAAGGACGCGCGCGGGCGGTCGCCAACGGGCGCGAGGCGATCCACGCGCTGCCGCTGAATTTCGCGGTTGATGAGCTTGACCGTGTAGTCGACCCACGCGGCTTGTTCTGCAGCACGCTTGCCGCGCGGTTGCACGTGATCGACGCTGCGACGCCGGCCCTGCGCTCGCTCGGCGCCTGCATCGCCGCTTGCGATCTGGAAATCGCCGAACTGGTGTCGGCACCGATGGCTGCCGGACTGGCGACGCTGGTGCCGGATGAACGTGAGATCGGCGCCACTGTCATCGATATGGGTGGCGGCACCACCGGCGTGGCCGTGTTCGCTGACGAGCAACTGCTGCACACCGCGCAACTGCCGATCGGCGGGTTCCACGTGACGAAGGATCTGGCGACGGGGTTGTCAACATCGCTCACTCACGCCGAGCGCCTGAAGTCGCTTTACGGCAACGTGCAAGCATCACCGGATGACGACCGCGAAATGGTACCGGTGCATCTGGTCGGCGAAGAAGAGCATCAGATCGCCAAGGTGCCGCGCAGCATGGTGGTGAACATTATCCGCCCGCGCATCGAGGAGACCTTCGAATACATCAAGGACCGGCTCGACAGTTCCGGGCTTGCACGTGCCTCCGGCAATCGCTTGGTGTTAACGGGCGGTGCCTGCCAGCTCGGCGGCGTGCGCGAAACAGCCGCGCGGATGTTGAATCGCCAGGTGAGAATCGGCCGGCCGCACGCGCTACGTGGCCTGCCGGACTCCGCCGCGGTCCCGGCGTTCGCCACAACGGCGGGACTGCTGCACTGGGCCGCCGGCGAAGGTCGTACGCTGCATGATGTCGATCTGGATGCGACGCAGCCGACCGGCTGGTTCCGCCGCTTCGTCAATTTCATTCGTGAGCGGGTGTGATGCTTCGCGAATCGAGGCACTTCCTGCTTAACAGATGGTTCACCGACTCGAGTCGCGTGGGGGAGACATCCGCATGACACTCAATCTCACCATCCCGCAAACCGTGCACACCGACTTCTCGCCGCGGATCACGGTGATCGGCGTCGGCGGCGGCGGAACCAACGCTGTGGATAACATGATCACGCTGGGACTGCAGGGCGTGGAATTCGTCGTCGCTAATACCGACGCGCAGCAGCTTATGCACAGCCGGGCCGACCGGCGAATCCAGCTTGGCCCACATATCACCCAGGGCCTCGGCGCCGGCGCCAAGCCGGAAGTCGGTCGCGCCGCGGCAGAGGAAGCATCGGACGAGCTCTACCGCCATCTCGACGGCGCGCACATGGTGTTCGTCACCGCCGGCATGGGCGGCGGCACGGGTACCGGCGCAGCGCCGGTGATCGCTCGCATGGCACGGGAACGGAACATCCTGACCGTCGGTGTGGTGACCAAGCCGTTCGGCTTCGAAGGGATCCGCCGCGCCCGCTGCGCTGATCAGGGCATTGATGAGTTGCAGCAGTACGTCGACACGCTGATCGTCATCCCAAACCAAAATCTTTTCCGGATGGCCAATGAACGCACCACCTGGAAGGATGCGTTCAAGATGGCGGACCAGGTGCTCTACATGGGCGTGCGTAGCGTAACTGACCTGATGATGACGCCGGGCTTGGTGAACCTCGACTTCGCCGACATCCGCACCGTCATGGTGGAAATGGGCAAGGCGATGATGGGCACCGGTGAGGCGGAAGGCGAGAACCGCGCCATCCGGGCCGCGGAAGCCGCGATCAGCAATCCGCTGCTGGAAGACACCTCGATGGCCGGTGCGCGCGGCCTGCTGATCAACATTACCGGCGGTGAGGACCTGACCCTGTTCGAAGTCGATCAGGCGGCAAACCGGATCCGCGAGGAAGTCGACGAAGAGGCCAACATCATCTTCGGTTCGGCGATCGACGAGAACCTGGCGGGCCGCATCCGCGTATCCGTTGTCGCGACCGGCATCGACACGCCGCGCGCGGTCGAGGCGCGGCCGAAGCTGGTGGCCGTTGGCGGTGGCGCGATGCCCGCACCACACCCGATCCACGTGCCGACGCAGGGGCCGGTGCCGATCCCGGTGACCGCGCGGGCACAGCCCAGGACAGCGCCGGGCACGAACGCCGCGCCGCTGCGGCAGCACCAGATGGCGCCCGCTGCGGCCGTGGCCGAACTAGCCGAGGCAGAGACGGAGGCGATGCAAGTCGACGCGCGGACGCCCGCGCCGCAAGGCGTGCAGCATCATGTGGCGCCGCAAGCCGCTCAGCACCAACTGCCAGGACGCGGGTTGTTCAACGACGCGCCGCGGCCGGCGACCGTGTCACCGACTGGTGCACCGATCGCCGAACCGCTGCGTCCGTGGTTGAGCACTGTCAAGAATGCGTTCCGTCGTCACCACACGGCGACGACCGCGCCAGCGGAGCCGACACAGGCCCGGGTCGACCCTGTGGTGCGTTCGGATCATCGTGCGGGGCCGCCCGCCGCGACAGTGCAGGTGGTGCAGCCCGAGGAAGCGACGCTGGACATTCCCGCGTTTTTGCGCCGGCAGTCCTCGTAGTTTTATTGCGAGCACCTGATCAGCCTCCCGGCCGCGTCGCACTCGTTGCAACACCCCGCCACAAGAGGCCTCCGGTCCGGTGGCGCCTCAGAGATATTCCTGCTTCGTTGGCCCGTCAGAAGCACAGCACCCAAGCAGAAAACGAACCTTCTCGCCCTGCGGGATGGTCAACCAAACGGAGGCGTAGGGACCCACATAACAGCCCCCTCCTCCTGTCCCCGTCGGCAGGAGGAGGGGGGCGTCAACGTCCCCGCGCCCGTTCCGCCTCCAATGCCGCGCGGCCGATCATTCCCAGTGCCAGATCGTCTTGCGGCGGCTGAAACAAGCCGCCGCGCGCATCTCGGAAATAGCGCTCCAGCGGCAGATCGCGAGTCATGCTGAAGCCGCCGGCGACGCGCAGCGCGGTCTCCGTCACGCGACACGCGGCGTTGGTACAGAGATACTTGGCGGCTGCGATCGCCGTGGCGAGTTCCGCCGGTGATGCACTGCATCCGACCCAGGCACGCGCGGTGTCGTGCAATACGGTGCGCGCGGCGCGCAGAGCGAGGTCGATCTCGCCGATCCACTGCTGAACATGCGCCTGCCCGGCGATAGAGGCGCCAAGCGCGCGCGGCACGCGATCGTTCGCATATTGACACGCCGCATCGCATGCCGCCTGGCCTACACCAAG
>JASHQG010000499.1 GCA_030037665.1 Acetobacteraceae bacterium | reverse complement strand
CACCGTGAGCGGGAAGAAGTCCTGGCCGGGGCGGGAGGCTTTCACGCCCACAGCGGTGCAGAGGACTATGGTGTCGCCGTAGCGCGCCACAACGGCGCCGTCGGCTTGGCGGGCGACCTTGCCGGTCTCGAGCACCAGCTTGCGTCCGCCCCAATCGAGTTCTTTGCGGTAGTAATTGAACATGCATTCGTCCTTCGGATGCACGCAGCATCGGCGGACAGCATGCCGTGCGACCCGGGGTTCCCTTACCGGCGGGAGGCGGCGTCTCGGGTCACATGGAAAGGGCTGCGCCATGTGGGACGCAGCCGGGCCATGAGGCCGGAAACGCCGTCGCGGTTCCCACGCGGATGGTGCGTGCCGGACCAGCGGTATGTCGGTCCGCCGCGTGATGCGGCGTTGAGGGCTGTTGCCGGCCCTCGCGGCGTTGCCCCGCCCCACCATGGGTCGGGGGTCGGCGCCGATGCGGCCCATATGGGGGCGCGCAGCGGATTAGTCACGACCAGATCAGCAGGTCACCCGTCCTGGCTCGGCCTTGTTCGGCAGCCGATCTTCGATTGTCGCTGCGCGACCGACCCGGCCAGAGCCAGCCACGACGGATAGAGCGTCAGCGGCGCAGACCCAACCGGCCGATCAGCGCCTCGTAGCGGCTGCGGTCCTTCCTGCGCAGGTAGTCGAGCAAGCGACGGCGGCGGCCGACCAACATCAGCAGACCGCGGCGGGAGTGGAAATCCTTGGCGTGGATCTTCAGGTGCTCGGTCAGGTTACTGATGCGTTCGGAGAGCAGGGCGACCTGCACCTCCGGGCTGCCGGTGTCAGAGGGGGCGGTGGCGTACTCGCCGACCAGCGCCGTACGGCGTTCCGCAGTGATCGACATCGGGATGATCTCCTCAGGTCAGGGTCTTACAGAACGCGTTCCGGCTTCAGCATGCCGTCCTCCAGACGGGCCAACCCGATGACGCGGCCCCCCGCCATGGCACGCACCAACCCGCCCTGCGGATCGGCGCTGCCCGGAATGCGGCCGATGAGCACAACCATGCTGATCGCCTGGCCGTGCCGCAGGTCGCTGGCCTCCGCGTCGGTCAGGGCCAGCGCCGGGATGTCGGCCAGCGCGGTCGCGACCGGAAGCAGGAGGTCCGGTGGGGCGGGCGCGGTATCGTCGTTTGAGCGGACTTTGTCCAGAGGGATTGCCTGTGCTTCGTCGAACGGGCCGACACGCAAGCGTCGCAACGCGGCGACATGGCCAAGTGTGCCGCAGGCAATCGCCAGGTCGCGCGCGAGGCTGCGCATGTAGACGCCCTTGCCGGAGGCGACCTCGAAGACTGCGTGATCCGGATCGGGCCGCCCGATCAGTTCAAAGCGATCCACCCGGGCTGGGCGGGGTTCCAGCACTGGGGCGCGGCCCTCGCGGGCCATGTCATAGGCGCGCTCGCCGGAGACCTTCACGGCCGAGAACGCCGGCGGAATCTGCATGATGTCGCCGAGGAACTGCCGCAGGGCGGTTTCGATCCGGTCGTCGGACGGCCGGTCATCGGTCGTCGCCGTGACCTTGCCATCGGCGTCGTCAGTCTCGCGCGCTTCGCCGAAGCGCAACGTGAACCGGTACAGCTTCGTGCCGTCCATCACGTAGGGAACAGTCTTGGTCGCAGCGCCGAATGCAACCGGCAGCACGCCGGTGGCGAGCGGGTCGAGCGTGCCGCCATGGCCCGCCTTCTGGGCGTCCAAGGCACGGCGAACGCGGTTGACCACATCGGTGCTGGTCAGCCCCGGTGGCTTATCGATGATGAGCCAGCCGTCGAGCGGACGGCCGCGCGGCTTGCGGCGGGGCATGGGTGCGGGGTCCGGAAAGGGCGGGGTGGGTAAAGGGCGAGCGACGGGGTGTCAACTCTCGCCTGCTCAAGTGCAGCCCGGAGCACGGCCAGCGGCGCACCATCATCTATCGCTCGCATAACGTCCGCCCAACGCAGCCGGTTGGCGCAGCCTCACATAGGCCGCTCGCGGCCGAGCATGACAAGCCGCCCTTTCCACCGATGCCCACTCTGCCGTGATCAGCTGCGATTCTTTCAGATCCGGGTCCAAATCCGATAGTCAGTCTGTTGAGTCCGCAATTCCCCGAGCAGCTCGTGTGGCCACGATTGCCACGAATAAGAGGGAGTTCGTGAGGATGCCGCCGTTTAGGATGAGAAAACGCCGCGCACGCATGCTCACATGAGGGGCCGCGGATCGGCGGGCACGATCATCCTGCCGATGGGCCAGAGGGCCAGACCCGCCAGTTTGAGATGGGCCCACGCGAAGGGGATGCCGATGATGGTGATGGCGAGCAGTACCGCTTCCACCACGTGAGCCAGGGCAAGCCACCAGCCTGCGAGGACCAGCCAGATCAGGTTGCCGAGGACGCCCAGCGGGCCGGTGCCGAGGTCGCTTTGGCCGAGATGGGCGTCGCGTCGTACCACGCGATAGCCAAAGGGGAGCAGCGTGTAGCCGGCGATGCTGAACGCGGCGCGTGCCCAGGGTAGGCCGATGATGGTGACGGCCAGCAGCACGGCAGCGATCAGCCACCCGACGGCCATCCATAGCCCACCGGTGAGCAGCCAGAGAACATTCAGGATGACGCTCAGAAGAGGCATCGGCTTGGGCCTCATGGATGGCCGGGTCAAGGGAACCAAACCTTTGGCCGCCGGTGGTGTCCGCGCCGCGCGCGAAGTGTTCGATCACGCAGCACTTTTCATCCGGGGCCCAGACGACGCCAAGGCCGACCACGTGTGCGTGATGACCCTGCACGCCGCCAGGGGGTCCGGAGCTTCCACACGTGTCTCTGCCAGGCTGGAAACTGGGCGCCTACCCGACGCTGCGGCAATGTGCGCGGCCAATTTATCGGCGCACGAGGCCATCCCAGAGCTAGCCGGTCCTCTTCTGGCCCGCGTCGGTCGGAAGATCCTCCTCGAGGATGGTAATGTGCAGCGAGAACGAAACCTCGCCGTCCTCCTCGTCCCGATGCAGCGTGCCGAGGAACTCGTCGCCCGCCATCACCTCGACCGAGGCGCTATGGTTTCTGGGGACTCTGATATGAAGCCGGCGTCCGCCAAGCGCAGTGCGAAGATACGCCTCAACGCGTGCGATATCAGCCGCTGTCATGCCGGCCTTCCGCGCGGTTGAGCGCTCAGGCGGTACCGACCGTTCCGCCTCCACGGGCCTCGATGGTCGCAACTTGCTCACGCAGCCTCGCCTCCAGTACATCGCCCAGCATGCCAACCGTCTGACGCGACTGGCCCGATTTCGCGATCCCCTCACAGTAGAGAGTGCGCAACTCCCGGATCAAGCCGTCGCGCTGATCGCGCGGCTGCGAAACGATTTCCATGGCCAGGCGCTGGGGGGCGCCATCGGCATCGATTGCCCGCAGGAGTGCGTTCCGCACAGAAGGTATCATGTTCATCGCCGGGCAACACATAGCACGGCTCAGGTCGCACCTGTGAGTCGCCATTCCGCGAGGACACGTGTCCAGCGGTTGCCACCTGCCGGAACGTGCCGTCAGAGCGGGCCTCGGCGTGCTCGGCCGGTGACCCTGCGCCCCTCAGCCAGGTGAACCCAGCATCGGCGACGATGTCGAGGTCCGGACGCTGACGGACGGGTTTCGCAGTTTGATGTCGCGACAAACGAATCCAGAGAGGATCGCGAAACTGCCGAGTGGGCCGGATGCACCGGACGGTGCATCACCGGAACAGACTTCTCTGGTAAGAGCGGCGGCCGCTCCGGTTGTTGTCGGTGGCGTCTTGCTGGTCGATGGTCCACATAGTTTCGTCGTATGGACGGCACTCGCCAGCACCATGACCGCAGAGGTTCACGGTGCCGCGACACCGGATTTGCGTTCTGGGTCCGCCAAGAACCATCTGGACGATGCCTCCGGACATAGCACCCGCTGTCGCACCGCCGACGCTGTGCGGGCGGGCCGTGAAACCCTGCCCAAAGCTGTCGTTGAAAGCAGGGGTGACAGTCCTCTGTGGCAACTCGCTATCGCCCAGCTTTGCGATGACCGGCGCAGGTCCGATTATTGGCACTCGACGTTCATGATCGCCGCGGGCCTGGATGTTCCGCAACGGTGATGCTCGCGCCGAGCATCCGGCTGTCGCACGCCATCGGCAATCCGTCGCGGGATGAAGGCCGCATTCCGGCACATCCTTGAGCTCATGGGCGAGCAGCGGCGTCTCGCCGCGGGCGCGCAACTTCCGCGGAGGCTTGCAGGTGCCGCTCGAGGAGATTACTGGAAAGATTGGGAATGCCTCAGAATCTACAGCCGTGTAGAACGTCCTAATGACAATGAGAGGTAGGCGATGTCCGATCTTGGTCTGCAACCTGCGCCACAGAAGAGTGCATTCGCAACTTTCTCTGGGCCGATCGACCAGGACGCCTTAACCCGAATATTTAATGCTTTCAACGCGGCAACTCAACAGAGTTGTAGCGAAATCCACCTTTTACTACAGTCTACCAGCGGAAATGCCGGCGACGGGATTTGCCTTTTCAATTACTTTGATAACTTTCCCTTGCGCTTGTACATTTACAATATGGGGACCGTGGCTTCGATAGCCGTTCTCGCGTTCTTGGGCGGCCGGGTTCGGTTCACCAATGCATATGCAACTTTCGCGATCCACAAATCCAGATTTCCCGCACAGGCACCGACCGATGCCAAGGGCCATCGGGCACTCTTTCACCAAGCCAAGTCGGAAGATCAAAGAGTCGAAGCGATCCTCAAGGCCAAGACGCAAATCCCCGCCAAATCCTGGAAACAGCATGCGTTGCATGATGTAGTATTTGATGCGCAACAGTCGGTGCAGTTCGGCATCGCAAAAGCGATCGGCGATTTCCAGCCTCCTGTCGGAAGCCGACTCTTCAGCATATAAGGCAGTTACGCTTATCGCCCGCAGCCCGTCCACTTCGAACGCACCAAATCAACCCCGAGCGCCGCTTATATCGCCGCGCCAACGGCGCGCTGCACCAAAGGACTGATCATACTGTCCGGCGCATGCCGACTCTGGCGTTAGACAACGGCCCGTTTCTGACCGAGAACAGGCTCAGGCTCGACCCTCAGCGCGGTCGTACACCAAACCGGCACAATCTCGACGCGATCCCTCGCGCGGAGTCAATCATGTTGCCGACGCCTGCGTGACCCAGCGGCAATCGGGCATGGCGGTTACGTCTTCGGCCTGTATTCCCAATGGATCGCGATGGCCGGAATCAGGAAAAGGACAACGTTCAGGATTTTCCAAATTCCGATCAGGCCAGCCATGTACATATGGCTTTGATGAGCATCGAAACCGAGAAATGGCTGCATCAGATGCGTAAAAACGCTGCTGAGAGATAGCAGCCAGACGGCGACGATAACGATCAGATTGATGATGAAGGCCTTGAACAGGACGTTTCTGATTCTGAGTGGCGTTTCCATGAAGGGCCTCCATTTTGTCCGGGTTCGATCTGTGTCTTTGCGACCGGGTCGAGGGCCTGCCTACGCTGTGGCTGGTCAACCGCCCTAAAAGCGTTCTCCGACAAGCCATGACGTTGGGGCCTACATGCCAGCGCGTATTCAGTTTCAGTGCGGCAATGTTGAGAAAACTCTCCCCGGGTTTTTGTCATCTCAACCGGCAACATCTCCGCGAGCGAACCCTTTTTCTCGCCAATTGCGGCCATACGGCAAACATTGCCACGGACGTACACTTGCGCTGATTGAAACAATGGTGGCGTTGACGCGGCAAAAGGCCGGGAGTACGACCCGTTCGGCATCGTATCGTGCCCTCGCGATCGGATTTGACTTACGTCGGCGGCGTTTGTGCGTTTCCCTGATATACGAAAGTGACAATAGGGAATCCAGCGTGTCCTCTGCCATCGGTCCGATAGGCTGGTACGACGTGCATGGCGATCGAATCGCCTGTGAATACGAGGCATTGCCCCCCAGCCAGGTCCCTGCGTGGCACGATGATCTGTTGCGCACCCAGCCGAGTCTAATGTTCGACATCGGCGCCGGCACGAAGCGTGACACCGCGCAGCTGGCTGCAAGGGGCCGAGCTGGTGGCGATCGAGCTCTCGTATGAGATGCGCCGCCGCGGAAAGCAGCTACATCAGGGTGGCCGCATACGCTGGCTGGACGATCGTCTGCCGTCGCTTTCGACCCGCTCTGCGACGCTCGACCGCGTCCGCCGAACAGTCAGGTCGCCAAGTCGGAGCGTTTCAGATATCCGACCACAAGATGTGTAGCTTCGTCGATGAACCTTGCAGCCCCTTCGTCGGCCAGCATTACCGATCCGTGCAAAACCGCGTTGTGCGTCAACGCCTCAATCGAGGTCACGCAGACAAATGATGCGAGCTCCAGGTCATCAACACGGAGTTCGTCCTGATGGCTCTCAAGATACGTTCTGAACAGAGTGTAGTTCTCTCGATTGAAGGTTTCCAGCTTCGCGAGCTTGCCCACGCGCGGAATCTGCTCTGCGAGCACACGATGCAGATCGGGATCGACACGGTGCGCTTTAACTGCGACGGCGACGAGCTGGCGCACCCATTGCTCCACCGGCTGAACCACCATCTCGGCCAGCTCACTCCGGACCGTTTGCATGATCTCCTGCTGGTGGCGCTCGATGACAGCAGCAACGAGCGCCTCTTTGCAGGGAAAATACTGGTAGAGCGAGCCGACGCTCACCCCGGCCACTTCTGCGATGCGGTTGGTGCTAGCCTTATCGAACCCCTCCTTGACGAGAATGCGAGCGGTCGCTTCAACCAGCGCGTCGACCGTCGCGCGCGATCGCACCTGAGAGGCGACTTTCCGCGGTTTTATGACCGGTCTGCGCGCCATTTTTCCCACGCTGCCAATGCGAGTATAAAAAGCGACTGATCACTCGTATTCTGCCCAACGTGGAAATGACCGGCAAGATCCTTGCGCAACCGCGCACCAGTCAAACCTCTCAGGAGACCGCGACATGCAGGGCACATTGCAACGCTTGTTCTGCTACAAAGCCTGGGCGAACGACAAGCTGTTGAGCACGTTAGGCGGGCTTGGCAGCCAGTCCCCCATAACCGGACTGTCCATCAAGGCCTTGAGCCACAGCTATATCGTCGACCAAATCTTCGCCGCGCACCTGAACCGGAGGGCTCACGCGTACACATCGACCAACTTGACCGAGTTGCCAACGCTGGAAGATTTGTCCGCTGACATCAGGAAAAGCGACCGTAATTACATGGACTACGTGTCGGCGCTCGATCGAGACCAATTGGCGGAACGGATCGACTTTGCCTTCACGGATGGAACGCCGGGCCGTATGTCTCGCGAGGAGATGCTCATGCATGTGATCACCCACGGCATAGGTCATCGCGGACAGGTCAGCGCAGTCATGCTGCTCAATTCCGTTCCCGCGCCGAACGACGGTTTCACGACCTATCTGCATGAGGCGGAGGCGTCGACGAGACGGCGGACTGCCGCTTAAACGCACACAGAAGATCCCGGATGTTCCGGAGCTCCGATCTGTCGCACGGGGCCGACGGCCTGCGGCGGCTCATATTTCCGGCAACAGAACCAAACGTTATGGCGACGCCGAGTCAGCAGCGTGAAGATGAAACACGGATTTGGCAGTTTCCACACCGATCATGATAATGCTCGTTGCGCACAGCCCCCTCATGTTCAGGTTGGCGACCGCAGTTAGGCGCATTGACCCCGTCGGGCGGCCGTCCAACTCATCTCCGCCGAGCGCGTTCTACCGGCCGATTGATTGGCTTCGGCTGGAAGTCTTCTCGGCGCTTTCGGAGGCCGGCAAGCCCTGCCGTCGGACAGTCAATGTCATCAGGACAGATAGTTCGGCGGCGTCATCTCAGGACAGACGGGATGCGCGCCTCGGCCATCGGAGGACCGCCGACGAGCCGGGCGCGCGCGC
>JASHQG010000498.1 GCA_030037665.1 Acetobacteraceae bacterium | reverse complement strand
AAACGCCGGCACGGCGGTCTAGCTCACGTTCCGAGGCGCAGCGGAGGCGATGCCATGATCCCCCGTTACAGCCGGCCCGAGATGGCCGCCATCTGGGCGCCGGAGAACCGCTACCGAATCTGGTTCGAAATCGAAGCACTGGCCGCCGAGGCAATGGCGCAAGTCGGCGCGATCCCCATTGAAGCGGCGCGCAACATCCGCGAACGAGGCGGTGCGGCGATCAAACTTGTCGGCCCCGCCGACATCGACCGGATCGACGAGATCGAGCGGGAAACGCGGCATGACGTCATCGCGTTTCTCACCTGGCTCGCCGAGTCGGTCGGACCGGACAGCCGTTTCGTGCATCAGGGCATGACCAGCTCGGACGTGCTCGACACCTGCCTCTCCGTGCAGCTGACGCAGGCAGCCGACATCTTGCTCGCGGACATCGACGCGGTGCAGACGGCGCTGAAGACGCGCGCCCTCGAGCACAAACACACGCTGACCATAGGTCGCAGCCATGGCATCCACGCCGAGCCAACCACCTTCGGATTGAAGCTGGCGGGCCACTACGCAGAGTTCGCGCGTGACCGTGCGCGGCTGGTGGCGGCGCGGGCCGAGATCGCGGTCGCGCAGGTGTCCGGTGCGGTGGGCACGTTCGCGCATCTGGACCCGCGGGTGGAGGCCTATGTCGCGGAACATCTGGGGCTCGCGCCGGAGCCGGTGTCGACGCAGGTGCTGCCGCGCGACAGGCATGCGATGTTCTTCTCGACGCTCGGTGTCATCGCGTCAGGAATCGAGCGGCTTGCGACCGAAGTGCGTCATCTGCAGCGCAGCGAAGTGCGTGAGGCGGAGGAGTTCTTCCATCCGGGCCAGAAAGGCTCGAGTGCGATGCCGCACAAGCGCAATCCGGTGCTGAGCGAGAATTTGACAGGACTTGCGCGCATCGTGCGCGCCGCAGTGGTGCCGGCACTCGAGAATATCGCTCTGTGGCATGAGCGCGACATTTCTCACTCCGCGGTGGAGCGGGTCATCGCGCCGGATGCGACGATCGCGCTCGACTTCGCGCTGGCACGCCTGGCCGGGATGATTGAGCGGCTTGTCGTGTATCCGGAGCGGATGAAAGCCAACCTCGAAAGCCTCGGTGGCGTGGTCCATTCGGGTGAAGTGCTGCTGGCCCTGACGCGCGCGGGGATCCTGCGCGAGGACGCGTACCGCATCGTGCAGCGCAACGCGATGGCGACGTGGGAGGCTCTGGGCAAGCCGCGCGCCCGCAGCTTCCGTGACAACCTGCTGGCGGATCCCGAGGTGGCAGGGCGCCTGTCACGGCAGGCGCTCGATGCGGCGCTGGACGCGGGAAAGCACATGCAGGCGGTGGACGAAATTTTTGCCCGGGTTTTCGGCAAGGCAGGCTGAGCACCTCCGAACCTCATGCCTGCTGTGGTCGTTGACGCGAAAGACCGGGCGCAGCGGGCGATCAGCTTCGGCCGAGGGCGAGGCGAAAGCCGGCCGAGCGAACTCGAGCCAACGGAACGGGGATTGCTTGACGTCGTGGCGGGTGGATAGACCTCAACCGGAGTTGATCGGAGCAGCGACCATGGCGCGATACGCGGCGCTGATCGACGGCGAGAACGGAGCCTACGGCGTGACGGTCCCGGGTCTTCTTGGCTGCGCATCTGGCGGGAGTCCAACCGACGCGGCGCTGCGGAATGCGATGGAGGCTATCCGGCTCCGGGCCGACGACGCCATCGCCGCGGGCGAGGAACTGCCGGCACCACGGTCGGCCGAGACGCTGCGTGTTGATCCTGAAGTTGCGCGGGCGGTCGCGGAAGGTGCGGCACGCGCGATCGTGCCTCTGCGGCTCGACGCCGGGCGCCCTGCCAAGACGAATCTGTCGATCGATGCAGGCCTCCTTGCCGCCATCGACGAGGCCGCGGCTGCGCGCGGCCTGACCCGGTCGGCCTTCCTGGCGCGTGCCGCGCCGGAGAAGATCGAAAGCGGGAGCTGACGTCGTGCGACGCGGCGCTCACAACAGGCGGCCGCGTGCCGCCAAGGCGTCGGATGCCGAGCTCGATGCGCTCATTGAGGAGGCGACGGTCGACGCCTACGACGAATCCGAGCAGATGATGGGCTTCCACACCATGCTCGCCGAGAACCTCGCGATGCCCTTTAAAACTGACGTGCTCGGTGTCGAAGTGACCGCCGAAAAGCTCGACTGGACCGACGACGAGCAGATTGCCGTGATCTGCACGCGGGGCAGGTCGAGCCAACGGATAGCGATCCTTGACCTGCCACTTCCAAGACCGCCACCCAAGGGCGCGGAGTGGGTCGACGCCTATCGCCGATGGCGGCGTGGGAGATAGAACCGGAGCGTGACCGGCGCTCCGCCCATCTGGGGATTTCATCCCGCAACGCAGGCTCCGACGTCGATCCGCAGAACTTGACTCGTCGACATACTGGCGCGCCGGCGAGGCCGACCGATAGGGTCCTACCCTGGAACTGGAAAACGTGCTCGCGCGATGCGGGCGGCCACATTACGCGCCGGTATCACCCGAATTTCGAGCGATCAAGTGGCATCTTCTGCGCCACCACGGTCGTTTGTCGGAGTCATCACGACTTCGCCGCCTCCACCTTGGGTAAACGATAGCGGTCGCGCGGATCGTCCCAACCCTTGAAGTTCGGCGCACGCTTCTCCGCGAATGCGGCCCGTGACTCCATCAGATCGCTCTTCGCCCCGTGCTCGTGCAGC
>JASHQG010000497.1 GCA_030037665.1 Acetobacteraceae bacterium | reverse complement strand
GAAATACAGGCCGCAGCGACTTGCCAAGCTCGTGATCGGTGGTTCGCATCCTTTCGCGCGCGACAATTCAGCCTTCCGGCAGTGGCTCCGTCACGGAATGGCAGGAGGCCCCGATGCCCTTATCGCGGCCTATGAGACTACGGTCGGGCGAGTTCCGGAGGCGTATATAGACCGCCTGCGCAGGGCTGATCTTCAAGCTTGGCTGGCCTCGGTGGAAGACCGGGCGAGTATCGAGGATGTGCTCGAGACAATGACGATGCCATGCTGTCTTTACGCTGGCGATGCCGATCCGGTGTTCGCGCAAGCGAAGTTAGCCAGCGAACGGATCTCTGGTGCGCAGTTCTTTGCCCTGCCAGGGCTTACACACCTCGGCGCTTTTATGGAGAGCCGCAGCGTTTTGCCACCGGTAGTGGAATTTCTTCAGAACGCCGGATGAAGTTGACTGAGTAAAAGCGTCGGAAAACGCGATTTATCAGATGCGGCGCTTTGCTAACAATCGCGTGACCGCCTGACCGAGCTTCTTATTGTCCTCTGAGTGCAGCTCTCGCGCGTAGTGCTGATCGAGCACCTTGCGATACTGCGCATCCCATTCGTCGAGCACGCGTTGCCCCTCCGCGAGCACGTCGGCGGGCGCGTCATTGTCGGCAGCTTGCGACCGGCTGGACATAGCGCTGAGTGTAACGCCGCGATCGCGGCGTGTCGTTTCCGATCGGTGATTACATTCACCGCCAACCAGTCTGCGAGGCGATACCTCCATCGACACAATTGGTGACTCCGGCCCTATAATCCCCTGGCATGTCTGGGCCGCCCTCTTCGCGGAGCGCCAGTTGTACAGGACGCGCTCCGAAATCCCGTGCCGCCGCGCTACGGTGCGAATCTTGCTGCCGGCCGCGTCAACCTCGGCCAGAAGCGCCGCTTTCTCCGCCTGCGTCCACTTCCGACGCTGCTCGACCCGCGCGAGAACCTCTACGTCCGACATGCGCCTCTCCTTCTGGACCTACAGAAGGAGGCTCCAGAGGCGTGATGTATCCGGCTTCCTCGGTCGCGCCGCTACACGTCCGAGGCCACTCGGTTACGGACGAGCCATCTCAATACGCGCAGCGGACATGCAGTCTTGGACGGAGAATAGCGTCGGTACGGACCAATATTGCCGCTTAAATGACAAATCATAGCCGGAAGTTTTCTCAATTAAGTGGCAATGTGGCTCTGCTGGTGCGCAGCCGTCCTCGGACTTCGGAGGGATGGCAAACGTCAATTGGACAAAGGGTCTGGCTCGACTGAACGCATGGCACGCGGGACCACGGTTCGGCGGACTGACCAAACCCTTCCAGGAGATCACGAATGACCCTCCGATCGTCGCTGTCAACCAGTTCCCGATCAGCGATTTGTCCCCATGCAAGATCGTCGCAGACGACCTCTTCGAGCAGGCAGATGGCGGCGAGCTGGGCTGGTACGATCCAAAGGCTTGGGCCCCTCAGTTTCCATGACGTCAACGTGACATCCGGCCAAGTGCCGTTAGGCAGACTTCTCTGCCAGCCGTAGCTTGGTAAAGAGGAGGGGCGCCAGGAATACAACGACAAAGCCGACCGCCGTGTAACGAACGTATTGAAGCACGTGGCCCACCATGGAGAAGTCGTCCGCAATGCGGTGGAATGCCGTTCCAAGCGCTTTGAGCGTCAGAAATGCAAGGAGGACCGCAAGGAGATAGCGGGTTATCTTTGAAAGTAGAGAGCCGCTACCGGCGTCGAAATTGACGAGGCTCAGTTCGAGGGGCCGGGCGATGATGATCCCTGTGAAGGTCCCCATATAGCCGAGGAATGCGCGGGGCTGCCCATCAATGCGCCACCCGTTGATTGCAATCGTTGCCAGCCACAAGAGCAGACTTGTGGTGACGGCGATCCCGATCTGTCGACCGTATGAGAAGCGTTCCCAGCCTGCGCCGATCGCGTCGGCATATCGCGCTGCGGCCAGTCCGACGCCTAAGCCGATGGCCCATCCGAGAAGAATGTCCTCGACGTAGTGGACGCCCAGATAAGGGCGCGACAGCCCTATCAGCAATACCGCGAGGACCGCCACGATCCTGACGTAACGGTTTCTCACGCGGCTGTAGAGGTAGCTGTAGAATGACGCGGCGGCCATAGCGTGGCCGGAAGGTGTCGAATATTCGGTCGCGAGGTCTCGTACGTAGTCGGGCGACACAGCCCATTTTTTCAGATAGGTGCCCTCCCGAATAAAGGGCCGCGGATTCTTGATGATGATCTTCAGGATGTGGTTGAGACCCATCGTCAGCGTGACAAGGATCGATAGCCGCACAGCGAGCGTCTTATCGAACATGACGTAGATGAAGGTGGCGATGAGGATGTAGCCCTGAACCTCGCCAATGTCGCTAATGGAACGAAAGCACGACGTCAAGGCGGCCGTTCTGTGATCCGATAGAAACTCCATGATCGGCATATTGAACGGCAGGACCATGCGAGCCTCCTAGCCAAACGCCGCGGGATACTAAGGTGCCGGGAGATGATAGCGTCGCACGTGCAGAGCGTCGTCTTCGCACGTGATCTCCAACACCTGATTTATCAGGTCAGGGTTGGTCTCCAGTTCGTCCAGCGCCTGCTCGAAGAGCTCGATCTGCATGTTCAGGTCCATGCCCGGCGGTCCATTGAGACATATAAGCCCCGCGTGAAGGGCAACGTCGGCATATTGGCCCTTCATACCAGGCCGTTCCGCCGGGCCCCGGAAGTCCACGGAGTTCTTGGTCACAAAGGTCCAGTCCCCATCGAGGATGATGGGCTTCAGCTCCCAATCCTTCAGACCAGTCCGGCCGAGCCAGACGACGTGGGATGACTCGCCATGTCCTTTGGCGTGAGCGAGTTTGGTCAGTTCGGGGCTCAGGCACTCATCGATCAGGAACTTCATCCCGCCTTCCTGCGGCGCGGCACTTGTCGCTCGGTAACGATGGTCGCGCCGCTCAGAGGCTCATCGCGTGCCCTCGGGCGGCCCCGCGCGGGGTTTGCCTCGGCGTAGATCGCCGCGAGCTCGATCTTGTCTGCGTCGAGGGAGGGATAGGCCGCGAGGATGCGGTCTGCCGGGAGTCCGGCCGCTACGGAGGCGGCGACGTCATAAACGGGAACGCGCGTGCCGCGCACGACCGGCGTGCCGCCGAGCACGTCCGGATCGGATACGACGATCTCGCGGGCGGCCGCCAAACGCTCCATGCGCTCCTTGGTCCGCCGGACGAAAGGCGCCAGGTCAATGGTGATGAACTCGTCGCGCACGGTCCAATCTTCTTCGATCAGCGAGGCAAGCGCCCAGGCGCGCCACCTGTAGAGGCGCGACCCGGCCTCCCGGATCGCGAACAGACGCTCTTCCGAGGTGAGGCGCTTGGCGCTATCGAAGTAGAACGCGATCAGCGCGCAGGCGGTCGCCGCAACGCGCCGGCCATCATCGAGCGAAAAGAACTCCTCGGGCAGGATGTGTTCGTCGATGACCCGATTGACGTCTCGGAGCGCGACCCGAGCGACCACCGCCGCCTCGGATGGCTTCAGCATGTCCGCAGCAGACGTCATGACGGCCTCCACAAAAATCTTCCGACAGGCCGGAATATATATATAGGCGGCGCCCGAACTTCAATGCCGCTGTCATGCTGTCGTTTGGAGGGGTCTGCTTCACTCTCGGTGCAGCTTGGCGGCCTAGCATCTAGTTCGGTGAGATGGCACTCAGGTACCGCCCTCTAAGAGTCGCACCACGTTCGTCATGCCCGGCAACAGTTCCGCTCGCACGACTCTCTCCTCGGTCAATGTGCTGCTTCGCAGCAGGTCACGAAGGATTCGGCCCAGGGACTCGCGATCGGTCGCCATGGGCGCAGCATCCGCCCGCAAGACGCGAATGAAGCTCCCCCACCTGGCATTTTTTCGTGAATCCCAGAGTTTCCGCCAGGGGGGTGCCAGCGGAGCGCCAGGCGCCCGCCAGATCAGCGCCAGAGGACCACCAGGGTCGAAAATCAGGGTCCTTCATACAACCATTGCACTCGAGGTGCCGGGCGCCCTAACGGTTGCTGTGACACGGGGGGTGAGCGCAACGTCGGGACGGCTCGACGCTGATCAGCCAGGCCGAGCTTGCGGCGAGGACGCGCGATCCGGCGTCGGCGGGTTCGGCCGCCAGCGTTGGGCTACACGATCACCTCGCGATGCCTTATCTTAGGCCCATGACCCAAGCCGCCCCGCTTGCCAAGCCGGGCGAGACTGAAGCCGAACGGCAAGCCCGGGATGCGTGGGAAGCCGAACGGATTGCCGAGGGTCGCGCCGATATCGCCGCTGGTCGGCTCGTCGATTCGGCCACGGTGAGGGCCTGGATCGACAGTATCGGCACCGACCACGAAATGCCGGTTCCACGCTCCGGCCGCTGACTCGGCGGCGCCGTGCCGCGGAAGCTGTACCTCACCGACAAGGCGCTCGACGACCTCGACGCGGTGAGAAGCTGGCTCACGCGACCAGGATCAGGTCCGCGCGCGCGACGCCGGCTGGTGGCAATCTGGAGCAGCGTTGAGCGCCTGCGCGAGCATCCTTGCCTCTGGCCGGTCAGGCCAGGCCAGCACGCCGCCGTGCGCGTACTGCCCTGCGATGGCGGCTACCGGGTGCTCTATGAGGTGAATCCCGACACCGGCCGTGACGAGCCGCGGGTGATGTGCGGGTGCTGCGAGTATTCGGCCCTGGTCAGTCCCGCGATCGTCTCTAGGCGCGATCCCACAACTGCTCCGTTTCCCTGGGGATCAGAGGGTTTAGCGGGTTGCCTGGATCGGATGATCGCATCCGCGGCCAGAATCCTCTTTCTTTTATTTCGAGTGTCCAGACTAGGACCCGAATGGGCCATGCGTCCGGCGCTCCTCTGACGCCGTATTTTCGTATGTTTCGAATATTGCTTAGGCTTCCGAGGCAGCGCAGGATCGCGCTCCCAATGAGCAGGACCAGTGGGCCGTGTCAGACAGTCTGTTGGATCAGGCGATCGCGGTGCCAACCGAGGACGACGTGGCACTCGCTCAGAAAACCAGCCGGTTCCTGACAAACCGGCGTTCCGGGGATTCGTTTATTTCATTCAGCACGGTGGAGACAGGCGCCCGCCTCCCCAGACCAGCTTTCCGCGTCCTCATCGAAACGCTGAGCCAGTTGGCTCGCGGCAACGCCGTGGTGGTCACCGCGATCGCGGATGAGCTCAGCACCCAGCAGGCAGCCGATCTGCTCGGAGTGTCCCGCCCACACATCGTCAAACTGCTGGAGCGGGGCGACCTGCCGCACCGCAA
>JASHQG010000496.1 GCA_030037665.1 Acetobacteraceae bacterium | reverse complement strand
AGCAGATCGACGCAGGCCAGTGCCGCCGCGCCGGCGCCGGAGGTGACCAGGCGCACGTCGGGCAGCGATTTGCCCTGCAGCAGCAGCCCGTTGCGGATGGCCGCGGCGACGGTGATGGCCGTGCCGTGCTGGTCATCATGGAACACCGGGATGCGCATGCGCGCGCGCAGGTTGGCCTCGATGGCGAAGCACTCAGGTGCCTTGATGTCCTCCAGGTTGATCGCACCGAAAGTTGGTTCCAGCGCCGCTACCACGTCGCAGAAGCGGTCGGGATCGGCGGCGTCCACCTCGATGTCGAACACGTCGATGCCGGCGAACCGTTTGAACAGTACCGCCTTGCCCTCCATGACCGGCTTGCCGGCAAGCGCGCCGATATTGCCGAGGCCCAGTACTGCGGTGCCATTCGAGATGACGGCGACGAGGTTGCCGCGGGTGGTGAAATCGCGCGCGCTGTCGGGATCGGCCTTAATCGCCTCGCAGGCCGCGGCCACGCCAGGCGAGTACGCAAGCGCCAGGTCGCGCTGCGTCGCCATGCGCTTGGTTGGCGCGATGGTCAGTTTCCCCGGCTGCGGCAGGCGGTGATAGTCGAGCGCCGCCTGACGGAAGGCTTCGTCCATGGTCGTTCCTCTGTGTCTCCGCCCGGAGGTCATACAGGGCGGGAGCTAAGAGGCGCCAGACAGGGTGTGCTCGACAGTTCGATGAACGTGCCTCCATCACCGCCCCGCGGACTGCTCCGCCCTGACGCCGGGGCACGGACCGCACGCCAGCGTTGGTCCGGCCCCGCCGCCGATGTGACACTGCAGGAAGCGCGTAGCCGGCGGACCGAGCCCTTGACATCCGGCGAACGTGCGGTCGGTTCTTCCCCCGACGCGGGCGCCTGCGTCATACCGTTTTCCGTGACGTCCCGCACCGGCTCTTGATGCCCCGCGCCCCCCGCTCGATCCCGCCCGCCCGCCGGCCGTCTTCGACCCGAACCACGGCCATGGTCGTGCGTCGGGCAGGGCCGCCGCGTGGTCCGGTCGCGGTCCCCGCGTCGCCAACGCCGGTCCGCCGCCGCTCCCGCAGCCTCCGCGTCCTGCGTTGGGGCATCCTGGTCGCGGTCTGGGGCGCGCTCGTGCTCGCTCTGATCGTCTTGTGGTTCGCGCGCGACCTGCCTCGCCCGGACTCGGCACTCGACGCTACCCGTCGCCCCAGTCTCACGTTGGAAAATCGCTCCGGCCGCGTCTTCGCCCGGTTCGGCGACGTGGTGGGCGAGAAGTTGCACCTCAGGGACATGCCGGCCTACCTGCCGGCCGCCTTCGTCGCGGTGGAAGACCGCCGCTACTGGGAGGATCCGGGGATTGACCCGATCGGTCTGGTGCGTGCCGCGTGGATCGACCTGACCGCCGGCCACATCGTGCAGGGCGGCTCAACGATCACAGAGCAGGTCGCCAAGAACCTGTTCCTCTCCAATGCTCGAACCTTCCGCCGCAAAGTGCAGGAAGTGCTTTTGACGCTGTGGCTCGAACAGCATTTCAGCAAGCGGCAGATCCTGGATATCTACCTGAACCGGATCTACCTCGGCTCTGGTGCATGGGGCGTCGATGCGGCATCCCGCGTCTATTTCGGCGTCTCCGCACGCCGCCTGACGCTCTGGCAGGCCGCGGTGCTCGCCGGGCTGCCGCGCGCACCGTCGCGCTTCAATCCGCGGGTCAATCCGTCCGCCGCCGCTGCACGCGCCCGCGACGTGCTCACCGCGATGGTGGAGACGGGGGTGGTCACGGCGGCACAGGCGCGCGACGCCCAGGCAAAGATCGCCTTTCCGCCGGCGCCGTCGATCGCGGCAGGCTGGTTCGCCGACTGGGTTGCCGCGCAAGCGGAACCAACTCTCCCGCTGAACCAGGACGCGATCCTGCGCACCACGCTCGACAGTCGCATCCAGAGCATCGCCGAGACCAGCCTTGCCACGACACTCGACGGACCGGGCCGGGCGGACGGCATCGGGCAAGGCGCGGTTGTGGTGCTCGATGCCGCATCGGGCGCCGTACGCGCGATGGTGGGCGGTCGCGATTACGCATCCGGTTCCTTCAACCGTGCGGTGCTGGCGCGCCGTCAACCCGGCTCCGCGTTCAAGGCGTTCACCTGGCTGGCGGCCCTGCAACACGGCATGACACCAGACAGCATGGTACTCGACGCGCCGCTCAGTATCGGCGCCTGGGCACCGCGCGACTTCGAACGCCGTTATCTGGGTGAGATCACGCTCGAGGAGGCACTCGCCCAGTCGATCAACACCGCGGCGGTGCGTCTGCTGCTTCAATCCGGCGGGCCGCGCGTGGTAGCGGCAACAGCGAAGCGGCTTGGGATCGAGGACAGGCTGCCGGACAATGCGACGCTGGCGCTGGGAACCGGGCAGGTGGGGCTGCTGGAACTGTCCGGCGCCTATGCCACGTTCTTCAACGGCGGCAACCGGGTAACACCGTTCGGGTTCAGTGCCTACGGCGCGACGCATCCACCGGTGCCCGTTATCGGCGCGGAACAGGCGGCGGAGATGGCGCGCATGCTCCGGGCGGTGGTCAGCCGAGGCACTGGCCAGGCAGCTGACGTTCCTGGCTACTTCGTCGCAGGCAAGACCGGCACCACGCAGGACTCCCGCGACGCGTGGTTCGTTGGCTGCGTCAACGGGACGGTGATAGGCGTCTGGCTCGGTAACGACGACGACCGGCCAATGCGCAACGTGATGGGTGGCGAACTTCCCGCGCGTGTGTTCCACGACATCGCCACCGCGGTGCGCTGACGCGCCATTGGCGTGCGGAAGAGGAATAGGGCGCGGCGCTGATACGGCGGGCGGCCAGCCGGCACTGGTCGAAATGTGCCGTTATGCCGCGGGCCGGCGCCGGGAGGGCCGGGTCTGGTCTTTCCGGGCCCCGCCCGCTATATCCCCCGCCTTCGCGCGGCCGGTCGGGATCGGCGGCGCCAGCCGAAGGACCTGAACCATGAAGCCGGGCATTCACCCCGAGTACCACGAGATCAACGTCATCATGACCGACGGAACGCAGTTCAAGACGCGTTCCTGCTACGGCAATCCGGGCGAGACGCTGCGGCTGGACATCGACCCGAAGTCGCACCCGGCCTGGACCGGCCAACATCGCATCATCGACACCGGCGGGCAGGTGGCGAAGTTCAACAAGAGATTCGCGGGCCTCGGGCTGAAGCGGTAATCCTCGCCGCGGGCCACCCTTTCTCCGGCGACAATCGCGGAATTTATCAGCGCACCCTGCCGCGCGAGCCCTGCCGTGCCGGGGCCCGGCCACCGCCACCACGCGTCCGCTGGCGCTCGGGCGCCTGCGGGGCGCCCGAAGCCGACCCGCCGCCCGCAGAGGTTCCGCCATCTCCCGCGGGTGGACGTGTCGCCGCGGGACTTTCCCGCACCGCCTGGGTCACTGGCGCCGGCGTCGCCTCGCGCCGCAGCTTCTTCTCGCCCAGAAACAGCAGAATCGGTGCGGCGATGAAGATCGACGACGACGTGCCCACCACGATGCCGAACAGCATCACCCAGGCGAAGCCGGAGATCGACGCGCCGCCGAACAGCGCCAGCGGCAATGCGGCGATGAACACGGTCATGGACGTGCCCAGCGTGCGGTTCAGCGTTTCGTTGATAGACAGATCGATCAGTTCGCGCAGCGGCATGGTTTTGTATTTGCGCAGGTTCTCGCGCACCCGGTCGTACACCACGACCTTGTCGTTCGTGGAGTAACCGAGGATCGTCAGGATGGCCGCCACCATCACCAGGTCGAAATCGAAGCGCGTCAGGATCAGGAAGCCGACCGCCTTCGTCACATCGAGCACCAACGTCACGACGGCGCCGACGGCAAACTGCCATTCGAAACGGAACCAGATATAGACCAGGATCATCGCCAAGCTGATGAACAGCGCCAGCAGTCCGTTGCGGAACAATTCGCTGCTGACCGAGGCGCCGACTGCGTCGGCGCGCAGGATGACGATGCCTGGCACTTTCTCCTGCAGGGTCGCGCGAACCTTTTCCAGTTCGGCCTGTGTCGCCTTCTCTGACGGCTGCTGGCCCAGCCGGATCAGCACTTCGGATGCCTGGCCGAATCGCTGCACACCCTGAGCGGCAACGCCAGCGCTCGACAGTGCGGCGCGGATCTGCGCGAAGTCGGCCGGCCCCTGGGTGCGCGCCTCCATTACGACGCCGCCCGAGAAGTCGATGCCGAGTTTCAAACCGGGATAGAAGAAGAGTGCGATCGACGCGGTCGACAGAATGGCCGACACGATCAGTCCCATGAAGCGGCCCTTCATGAACTGGATGCGCGTGCCGTCGGGAACGATGCGGAACAGGGGACGGATGAACATGTCGGTCAGACCGGCAGAAGGCGCGGCCGCGTGGCGGCATACCAGCGCGAGACGAGCAGGCGGGTCAGCATCCAGGCTGTGAACAGCGACGTGGCGATGCCGACGGTGATGGTCACCGCGAAGCCTTTCACCGGCCCGGAGCCGAAGATGAACAGCATGACGTGCGCCAGGAAGGCCGTGGCATTGCTGTCGAAGATCGTACTGTAGGCGCGCTGAAAACCATGTTCCAGCGCCGCCAGAGGCGGCCTGCCGTTGCGTTGCTCTTCGCGTATGCGCTCATTGATCAGGATGTTGGCGTCAACTGCCATACCGAGCGTGAGCAATATGCCGGCCATGCCGGGCAGAGTAAGCGTCGCCTGCAGCAGCGACATGATGCCCAGCATCAGGAACAGGTTCACGACGAGACAGAGATTCGCGAACCAGCCGAACAATCCATAGAAGGTCGCCATGAAGGCGATCACCAACACGAACCCGACGGCCAGCGAGATCGCGCCGGCGCGGATCGAATCGGCGCCGAGCTCCGGCCCGACCGAACGCTCTTCCACCACGGTCAGCGGCGCGGGCAGCGCACCGGCGCGCAGCAGCACGGCGAGATCGGTTGCGGATGATGCCGTGAAGTTGCCTGAAATCTCACCGCGCCCGCCGAGGATCGGCTCACGGATCACCGGCGCGGAGATCACTTTGCCGTCCAGCACGATGGCGAACTTATGGTTGACGTTGGTGCGGGTGATATCGGCAAAGCGTCGCGCGCCGACGGAATTGAAGGTGAAATTCACCACCCACTCGCCGGTCTGCTGATTGGTGCCGGCCTGCGCATCGGTCAGGTCGCCGCCGTCTACATCCACCCGCTTGCGTATAGCGATGAGCTCGTTGGGATTGTCCTGCATCGGCAGGAATTCGTCGCCTGGCGGGGCCACATTGCCGGGAGCGGGGGTGGCCGTCTCGTCCACCAGGTGGAACGTCATATGCGCGGTCCTGCCGAGCAGCTCTTTGATCCGGTTCGGATCGCTGATACCGGGCAATTGCACAACAATGCGGTCCTCGCCCTGCCGGGTGATCTGCGGATCGACCACGCCCGTTTCGTCAATGCGGCGGCGCACGATCTCGATCGACTGCAGCACCGCCGACTGGGCGCGCGCGTTCAGCGCCACCTCCGACAGCGTCAGCGTGATGCTGCCGTCGGGCTGTCCGGCGATCGCCATGTCAGGCGCTGCCGTCGGCCCCTCCGTGCTGATCAGCGGACGCAGCGCGGCGATCGCTGCCCCCTGCTGCGCCGGCTCGCGCAGCCTCAGCAGGATGCGGTTTTGCTGCGGCTCAGCCTGCAGCGTCTGATAGTAGATGCGGCCGGGGCGCAGTGCCTGGCGGACGGAGTCCAGGAGGCCGTCCAACCGCTCCTTGATCACCGCCTGCATGTCCACCTGCATCAGCAGATAGGACCCGCCGCGCAGATCCAGTCCGAGATGCACAGTGCGCCACGGCAGCCAGGAGGCAGGCGGTGTCATCACATTCGGAATGCACAGCAGGATGCCGAGCAGGCAGGCACCAAGAATGAGGGCGGTTTTAAGCGGCGTGAAAAACATCATGGCGGCGACGCTATGCGCTGCCAGTCGGGTCAATGTCCAGTGGTGGAAGATGGGGTGATCGGAAGGTCGGGGAGCGAAGCAAGGTCAGGGTCTTAGCAGCTTGAAGCCCCAACCGAGGCAGCGCCGCGTCACAGCCGCTGCCGCCGACGATGTTGCCCGTGGAACCCGCTCGCCCGCTCGACGGACCGGGGGGCGGCAAAGTCGCCCTGGCCAGGTCCAGGAGCCCGGCGCCCGGCCTTCCCTCGCCTCGCCGTTCACCTTATAAGCCGCCCGCCGGAGAAGGACTGTACGACCCCGCAATGGTGCCGCCCGAGGTTTCGTCCGATTTGTTTGCCAGAGCGCGCAGCCACATGGTGGACAGCCAGGTGCGCCCCAACCGGGTGTCCGATGCACGCATCCTCGACGCCATGCGTCGCCTGCCACGCGAGCGCTTCCTGCCGCCGAATCTGGCGACACTCGCTTACGTCGATGACGACGTCCCGCTTGGCAACGGGCGGGTACTGATCGAGCCGATGATCATCGCCAGGATGGTGCAGCTTGCCGCGGCGACGTCAGGTGAACGCGCGCTCGTGGTAGCCGCCGGCCCCGGTTATGGCGCGGCACTGCTTTCGGCATGCGGAGCGCGCGTCACCGCGCTCGAGGAGGACCCGGCGCTGCTGGGCATTGCCCGTTCGGCCCTGACCGCGACCGCACCCGAGGTCACCATCGTATCGGGGCCGCTTGGCGTTGGCTGGCCCTCCGGTGCGCCGTATGACGTGATCCTGATCGAGGGTGCGGTAGCCAGCATTCCGCCTGCTCTGGCGCAGCAGCTCCAGCATGACGGCGGGCGGCTTGTTGCGGTGCTCCGTGGTGATTCCGGGGTTGGCCAGGCGGTGTTGGCCGAGCCGACGCCGGTCGGTCTGCGCGCCCAGCCTATGTTCGATTGCGCCACGCCGCTCATTCCGTCGCTGCTGCCGGCACCTTCGTTCGTATTCTGATCCGCCGACGCCACGACAGCGTCGCAGCAAAGCCTTGGCGAGTGCTTCCCGGCTGTGGCACATCTGTGCGGTGCCGCGGCTGCGGCGCGAACGAACGAGGTCACGCATGAACCTGCGTCACGCCCTGGTGGTCGGCACGAGCATCATGCTCTGCGCTCCGGCTTTCGCCCAGAGAACCACAGGTCCGACGCCGCCAGCCGTGTCAATTCCGACCCCTGGTTCGCCCGGTGCCCCGCGCACACTGGCGGGCGCTCTGGCCGCAACCTACCTGCGCCAGCCGGCCTTGCAGGCGTCTCGCGCCCAGCTGCGCGCTACGGACGAAAACGTGCCGCAGGCGCTGTCCGGCTGGCGGCCGACCGTTGTCATGGCGGGCGGCCTTGGCTACGGCGATGGCATGAGCCGGCAGCTCAGCAATGCCAGCGGCGAGTCGGTCTTTCTCAACAGCCAAACCCAACGCCAGATCGCCACGGCGCAGGCGACGATAACGCAGCCGCTGTACACGGGTGGGCACACACAGGCGAATGTGAACCGGGCGGAAAATCTGGTGTTCGCGCAACGGGCGGCGCTGCTCGCGCAGGAAGAGTCGAGCTTCAGCGACACGGTCAATGCCTATGTCGGCGTCATCGAGGCACAGGAGCTGCTGGCACTGAACATCAACAATGAGCAGGTGCTGGCAAAGCAGCTGGAAGCAACCAACGATCGCTTCCGGGTCGGCGAAATCACCAAGACGGACGTGGCGCAGGCGCAAGCTGCGCTGTCCCAGGCCACGGCCCAGCGCCAGACCGCGGAGGGCAACCTGCAGACCGCACGGGCGACGTTCCAGCGGGTGGTCGGCTACCTGCCGCCCGGCAACCTGGTCGAACCGCAGCCCCTCGCCCTGCCGGTGCACACGGAAGACCAGGCGGCGGCCATGTCGGTGACCAACAATCCCACCGTGATCCAGGCCCTCTTCAATGATGCAGCGGCCAAAGACGCGGTCGACGTAGCGTTCTCGCAACTCCTGCCGCAGGTCAACTTGCAGGGGCAGATCTTCGAGCAGAGAAATGCCGCTCTGCGCTCGTCGGAAACCAACGGTTACGAGGTCCTCGCGCAGGTCTCGGTGCCGCTCTATCAGGGCGGTGCGGAATATTCAGCGGTGCGTCAGGCGCGGCAGACCGAAGAGCAAAATGCCCGCCTGGTCAGCGACGCGAAGCGCACGGCGGTGCAGTCGGCCGTTCAGGCGTGGGAGACCCTGGCGGCGGCTCGCGCGTCGGCGGACAGCACGCGGGCGGCGATCCGGGCCAATGCGATCGCCCTGGAAGGCACGGAGCGAGAGGCGATCGTTGGCTCCCGCACCACCCTCGATGTGCTGAACGCGCAGCAGGCGCTGCTGAACTCGCGGACAACACTGGTGCAGAACCTCGCGCAGGTGGTGACCGCATCATACCAGGTCGCTTCGGCGCTGGGGCGATTGACGGCGCGGGATTTGCGCCTGAACGTGCCGTTGTATGACGACACAGCCTATTACAGAGCGGTTAGGAACCGCTGGTTTGGCCTCGGCGATTACGCCACCAACCAGCCCGGCCGCTGATTGGTCGAGCGAGGCGGAGCGATGAGTGGCGCGCATCCACCTCCCGGAACGCCCGCCGGGGGGCCAGCGTTCGGGTCGGGCGAGGCGGCAGGCGGCGATCCCTCGATGGAAGACGTGCTTGCCTCGATCCGACGCATCCTGAGCGAGGAGGGCCAACAGCAGGCTCCGACCGTTCCGGCGCCCGCGCCGACTGACGGGCCGGATGGCGTGCTGGTGCTGGACCCCTCGATGATGGTGCCGGACGAACCGGCGGAGACACCGGCGGGCGTGCCGCCGCAATCCCCCACCGACCGCGCGCCAGAAACCTCACCGGGCTTGGTCGCGCCGGAAGCAGCCGCAGCCGCCGCGACCGCGATGGGAAGCCTCGTGCGCACACTGACGACCGAGCGGTCGCTGAAAATACGGCCAGGCGGCGCCACGATCGAGGATATCGTGCGCGACGAGCTGCGGCTGCTGCTGAAGGATTGGCTGGACGCGCATCTGGCGGAGACGGTCGAGCGGCTGGTGCGAGCCGAGATCGAGCGCGTCGTCGGCCGCAGCGTGCCATAGTTTGCCATTGTCATGCGCGGCCTCCTGCGGCATCCGCCTGAGGCCGCAGGAGACCCGCCATGCTGGACAAGACCTACGACCCCGCCGAGATCGAACCCCGCCTCTACGCAGGCTGGGAAAGCTCCGGCGCGTTCGCCTGCGATCCGCTGTCGAGCGCCGAGCCTTTTACCATCATGATTCCGCCACCGAACGTCACCGGCAGCCTGCACATGGGCCATGCGCTGACGTTCACGGTGCAGGACGTGCTGATCCGCTGGCGTCGCATGCAGGGCCGCGACACGCTGTGGCAGCCGGGGACCGACCACGCGGGTATCGCCACGCAGATGGTGGTGGAGCGCGTGCTGGCGGAACAAGGGAACGTCGATCGCCGGGCGATGGGACGCGAGGCTTTCATCGACCGCGTGTGGCAGTGGAAGGCGGAATCGGGCGGCACGATCACGCGGCAGTTGCGGCGGCTTGGCGCGTCGCTGGATTGGCCGCGCGAGCGCTTCACCATGGACGCTGGCCTGTCGCGCGCGGTGCGCGAGGTGTTCGTGACGCTGTACCGGCAGGGGCTGATCTACCGCGACCGGCGGCTCGTGAACTGGGATCCGAAACTGCAGACGGCAATCTCGGACCTGGAAGTCGAGAACCAGGAAGTGCGCACCTCGCTCTGGCACATCCGCTATCCCATCGCCGATGAGCCGACCCGTAGCATCATCGTCGCGACCACGCGGCCGGAGACGATGCTCGGCGATACGGCCGTGGCGGTGCATCCGAAGGACACGCGGTACAGCGATCTGGTGGGCAAGTGTGCCGTGCTGCCGCTGGTCGGGCGGCGTATTCCGATCGTTGCGGATGAATACTCTGATCCGGAGAAAGGCACCGGTGCGGTGAAAATCACGCCGGCGCACGACTTCAACGATTTCGAGGTGGGACGGCGGCACAATCTGCCGATGCCGACCATCCTGGACCGCGAAGCGCGCGTGTCGATCGCGGAAATCGACGATGCGCTGGCGTCCGTGAACGGCGTGGCAGATCCAGGGTTCGTTCGTTCGTTGGACGGCAAGGACCGGTTCGCGGCGCGCAGGGCGATCGTCGCCGAACTGCAGCGGTTGGAACTGCTGGAGAAGAGCGAGCAGCACGTGCACCATGTCCCGCACGGTGACCGTGGCGGCGTGCCGATCGAGCCTCGCTTGACGACGCAATGGTACGCGAATGCCGAAGTGTTGGCGAAACCGGCGATCGAAGCGGTGGAGACAGGCAAGACGCAGTTCGTACCGAAGCAGTGGGAGAACACGTTCTTCGCCTGGATGCGCGACATACAGCCGTGGTGCATCTCGAGGCAATTGTGGTAGGGACATCGCATTCCCGCGTGGTACGGGCCGGACGGTTCCGTGTTCGTCGCGCACGACGAAGCGCAGGCGCGCGCCGCGGCGGATGCGCATTACGGCCACGCGGGCGAGACGCTGGTGCAGGACGAGGACGTGCTCGACACCTGGTTCAGCTCCGGACTTTGGCCGTTCTCCACGCTCGGATGGCCGGAAAAGACCCAGGAGCTGGCACGCTACTATCCCGGTGACGTGCTGGTGACCGGCTTCGACATCATCTTCTTCTGGGTCGCCCGCATGATGATGCAGGGCATCCATTTCATGGACGGTGTGCCGTTCCGCACCGTCTACATCCACGGCCTTGTGCGCGACGAACGTGGCCAGAAGATGTCGAAGTCGAAGGGCAACATCATTGATCCTTTGGAGCTGATCGACAGGTTCGGCGCCGACGCGTTGCGCTTCACCATCTGCGCTCTGACCGGTCCGGGCCGTGACGTGAAGCTCGGCGCGTCGCGCGTGCAGGACCACCGCAGCTTCGTTACCAAGCTGTGGAATGCCGCCCGGTTCTGCGAGATGAACGGCATCGCGCCGGATGCGTCGTTCGATCCGACAGGCGCAACGCGGCCGCTGACGCGGTGGATACTCGACGCAACGAACACTGCGGTCACGGAGGCGACGGCGGCGTTGGAGGCGTATCGCTTCGACGAGTATGCAGCCGCCTGTTATCGATTCACCTGGAACACGTTCTGCGACTGGTTCCTCGAGTTTGCCAAGCCCGCACTGGGGGAAGGTGAGACCGCTGCCGCGGCGGAAGTGCGCGCGACTGCCGCGTACGTGCTTGGCGTGCTGCTGCGGCTGCTGCATCCGGCCATTCCGTTCGTGACGGAAGAGTTGTGGGACCGCTTTGGCTACGGTGCGCCATATTCGCTGATCCGCGCCGCGTGGCCGGCACCAAGGCCGCTACGCGGCGTGGACGCTGCGCGCGCCGAACTCGACTGGGTCGTGCGGCTGATCAGCGAAGTCCGCTCGGTGCGATCGGAAATGAACGTGCCCCCCAGCGCAACGATGCCGGTACTGCTGCGCGATGCGACGCCGGAGACACTGGCACGCGCGGCACGCTGGAACGACACGATCCGCCGGCTTGCCCGTGCAACAGACGTGCAGGCGCTGAACGGGGACATGCCACAAGGTTCGGCGCAGGCCGTGCTGGATGAGGCGACCGTGGTGCTGCCTCTGGCGGGCACGATAGACGTGCAGGCAGAACGTGCGCGGCTCACCAAGGAGCGCGACAAAACGCGGAGCGAGATCGAGAAAGTGGCAAAAAAGCTCGCCAATGCCGATTTCGTGCGCCGCGCACCGGAGGAAGTGGTGACGGAAAACCGCGATCGGCTCGCCGCCTTCCAGGCAGAGGTGGCGCGGCTCGAGGCAGCGTTGAGCTGGATTAGCTAACCGCTGTCATTGGCAGCCATACGATACCATCGGACAACGTTATCTCAGCGCCCACGCGAGGCGCTGCCCGACCGTCTCGTACATCGCATCAGGTGGGAGATCGATCCATTCCCAGTTGCGAATTCGCGATCGCCCTGATTCCCGCGCACGCGGTCGCTCAGAATCGTGCCCGGTGCGTCGGCAAGTGCGCCGCCGCGTCTCGGGGTGCTGAGAGGGCGGCGGAGCGGAAAGGATCCGCATCGTCGCCGGCAGGACCAGGTTGCCCGTGTCGGGCCAGCATCGGGAATGCGACACTCAGCGGTGGAACCTGATCAGGTTTGTGTCGCTCAGCGTGACACCGTGTGGCGCAAGCGGGGTGCTTGCCGCGTTGGGAAAGCCGGGCTGGTTCAGCAGCTGAAACAGGCTGTAGCGCTGGATGTAGTCCGAATCCGCCGAGACCCCATCCGTGGCGACGACCACGGTATAGCCACGCGCGTTGGCCGCGTAGGCCGTGTACAGGATGGCACCGTTGGTCTTCGTGCCGACCATAACCGCGGTCTTGATCCCATGCGAGCGGAGGATGTGGTCGAGGTCGGTGCCGAAGAACTTGTTGGCGCGGGCCGCGACCGTCTGTTCACCACCCCGCGGCGCTACCTGCGGAAGAACGCGGTCTCCCGGATTGATCGTTTTGCTGAACACGACCAGGGCGTCGGCCGCGCGAGCCTTGGCGAGCAGGTGCGCCGCGGCCGGCAGTGTGGCGACGCAGCGTGGGTTCTCTGTGCAGACCGCGGAGCTGTCGTCGAGCACGAGGTATGCCGTGGTGGCGGGATCGACGGTCACTGGCACGCTGGGTTGGATGGCCGGTATCTTGGGCTCGGCTGCGAGGGAGCCAGAGCTTATCGCGATCAGCACGACCGCGGCCGAAACTGTCGCGACGGTCAGGGCGCCGCCCGCGAGCGCTACCCGTTTTGCGGCATTCGAGACGGAAATGGTCGGCATCAGTCCTCGCACGATAGCGTGGTGTTGATATGGGTGTGCAGGCGCAGCAGTAATCCGATCGACCGCACGCGCGGTCAAGCTTGTGCACGGTGGGTAGGTCGAAACGTCGACGCGCTCTCACTCGAACGGCGTCGCGGCGCGAGATCGCCCGTTGACGCCACGACTTGCGACCCACGGCGTGCATGGCCATCTCTGACGGCACGCGTCGCGGAAGGACCAGTACCATGGCCGAGCCCGCCAATTTGCTACGCCACGAAACGTCCCCCTATCTGCTCCAGCATGCCGACAACCCGGTGCACTGGCGGGCGTGGGGGCCGGCAGCGCTCGCCGAAGCGGCGGAAGCGGACAGGCCCATCCTGCTGTCAATCGGCTACGCCGCGTGCCACTGGTGCCATGTCATGGCGCATGAGTCGTTCGAGGATCCGGACACCGCCGCGCTGATGAACGCGCTCTACGTCAACATCAAGGTCGATCGCGAAGAACGCCCCGACATCGATCACCTCTACATGTCAGCGCTGCACGCGTTGGGCGAGCAGGGCGGCTGGCCACTGACGATGTTTCTCGCACCGGACGGTTCGCCGTTCTGGGGTGGCACATATTTCCCCCCGGAACCGCGTTGGGGGCGACCTTCGTTCCGCCAGGTACTACAGGGCGCCGCTGCGGCCTATCGCGAGAAGGACCAGTTGGTGACGCAGAACACCGGCGCGCTGCGCCGCTTCCTTGAGCGCACTGCCGCGCCGACAAGCGGCGACTTGCCAACGCCCGCGCACCTCGATGCCGTGGCGCAGGCGTATCTGCGGATGAACGACCCGGTGCATGGCGGATTGCAGGGCGCGCCGAAATTCCCCAATCCGCCGATCTTCCGTTTCCTGTGGCAGAACGCGTTCCGCACCGGCGATCCCGCGGGACAGGACATGCTGCACCTGATGCTGCAGCGTATGTCGCAAGGCGGTATCTACGACCATCTCGGCGGCGGCTACGCGCGCTATTCCACCGACGCAATCTGGCTGGTGCCGCATTTCGAAAAGATGTTGTACGATAATGCGCAATTGCTGGAACTGCTGGGTTTCGCGCACGCGCATCGGCCCGATCCGTTATACGCGCAGCGCGCCGAAGAGACGGTCGGCTGGATGGTTCGCTCCATGACAGCGGAGCGGATCGGGGGCAAGAGTGCATTCGCCGCGTCGGAGGACGCCGACAGTGAGGGCGAGGAAGGCAAATTCTACATCTGGTCAGAAACCGAGGTCGATGCGTTGCTGGGCGCTGATGCGACAGCTTTCAAACGCGCCTATGACGTGACGAGCGAGGGAAACTGGGAAGGCCACACGATCCTTCGGCGTGTCACGTCGCCTGGCTCGCCCGACGACGAAGCGGCGTTGGCGCGGGCACGCGATGTGTTGCTGCGCGAGCGTGACAAGCGCATCCGGCCCGGGCGTGACGACAAGGTACTGGCGGACTGGAACGGTCTGGCAATCAGCGCACTGGCGCGGGCTGCGTGCATCTTCCGGCATCCAGAGTGGCTCACGCACGCCTCCGCCGCGTTCGAATTCGTCGCGGCGCACATGAACAGGCCCGACGGACGGGCGCAGCATGCGTTCCGTCTGGGCCGCGTGACCGCCCCTGGCCTGTTGGACGATCAGGCGGCGATGGCGCGTGCCGCGCTCGCCCTGTTCGAGGCGAGCGGCGCTTCGGGCTATCTCGAACAGGCTCTACTCCTGGTGCGGGCGGCGGAAACCTACTTCTCCGACGGTGTCGGCGGATTTTATACGACTGCGTCCGATGCCGCGGACGTTCCGCTCGCGCGTCCGCGCACCGCTGCCGATAATGCCACCCCCGCCGGCCCAGGCATCATGGCCGACGTCTATGCGCGACTGTTTCATCTGACCGGCGATGCAGCATGGCGCGTGCGCGCCGAAGGCACGTTGCGGGCATTCGCCGCGGACGCGGATCGCATCGCCAGCGTGCCCGGTATCCTCGCTGCTGCCGATCTGCTGGCAGAGGCGACGTCAGTGGTCGTTGCCGGCGATCCGGCGGATCCACGCGCGCAGGCGTTGCTTGATGCGGCGTTGTCTGCGCCGGACCCGGCGGTGGTGGTGCTGCGCGCGACGACCGCTGATGCGTTGCCCCCCGGGCATCCGGCATTCGGTAAGGGACCCGTCTGCGACGCCCCTGCCGCTTATGTCTGCCGGCGCAATGTATGCGGCTTACCGATCGCCGACGCCGGCGCGCTCTCGACGCAGCTTGCGACACGCCACTGACGTCCGACGGCCTGCTGCCGCTGTGAGACGCGAGGTGGTCTGCCGCCGCGACAACAGCGGTCGTCTAATGCGATCCTCCGAGCAATCCCTCAGCCGCTTCGATCATCGCCCGGGCTGATTGCTGCCGCTCCAGCGCCCGTTCCTGCGCAACGATGTCGGCCTGATCGACGGAAGCGTATTCGGCCTCCGCCGCGGCAAGACGGCGCTCGCCTTCTTCCTTGCTGGCCTCTGCAATCGGCATCACTTCGTTGGCCAGCACGGTGCAGCGTTCGGGTGTCACTTCGGCGAAGCCCCCGGCAACGAACAGGTTATCGGTGACCCGGTCGTCTTCGTAGAGAGAAATCGCGCCGCCACGCAGCATGACGATCATCGGCGTGTGGCCCTCCAGCACGCCCATGTCGCCCTCCGACGCCGGGATCACCACCATGTCCACCGGCCGCGACAACAGCAGCTTTTCCGGACTGACGATTTCGAGGATCACTGGCATTGGACTTCTCCTGGCGCCACGGCCTGCACGAGCCTGGCCATGACGCGGAACATCAAGCCGTTGCCTGCAGACTTTCGGCCTTCTTCACGGCGTCCTCGATCGTCCCGACCATGTAGAACGCGGCCTCCGGCAGGTGATCATACTCGCCCGCACAGATCGCCTTGAAGCTGCGCACCGTATCGGCGACCGGCACAAACACGCCCGGGAAGCCGGTGAAGACCTCCGCCACGTGGAACGGCTGCGACAGGAACTTCTGGATCTTGCGCGCACGCGCCACCACCAGTTTGTCTTCCTCGGAAAGTTCATCCATGCCCAGAATGGCAATGATGTCCTGCAGCGACTTGTAGGTCTGCAGGATGCGCTGCGTTTCGCGCGCCACGTCGTAGTGTTCTTCGCCGACGATACGCGGATCCAGGGAACGCGACGTGGAGTCGAGCGGGTCCACCGCCGGATAGATGCCCAATTCCGAAATCTGCCGCGACAGCACCGTTGTTGCGTCGAGGTGCGCGAATGATGTGGCCGGTGCCGGGTCGGTCAGGTCGTCGGCCGGCACGTAGATCGCCTGAACCGAGGTGATCGAGCCTCGCTTCGTCGAGGTGATCCGCTCCTGCAGCGCACCCATGTCGGTGGCCAGGGTCGGCTGATACCCCACCGCCGATGGGATGCGCCCGAGCAGTGCCGACACTTCCGCGCCCGCCTGCGTGAAACGGAAGATGTTGTCCACGAAGAACAACACGTCCTGGCCTTCCTCGTCGCGAAAGTACTCGGCGAGCGACAGGCCCGACAGGCCGACCCGCGCGCGGGCGCCCGGCGGCTCGTTCATCTGGCCGTACATCAAGGCCACCTTGGAGCCGTCGATGATCTTGTGATGCTCGTCCATCTTGATGACGCCGGCGTCGATCATTTCGTGGTAGAGGTCATTGCCCTCGCGCGTCCGTTCGCCCACACCGGCGAACACCGAGACGCCGCCATGCGCCTTGGCGATGTTGTTGATCAGTTCCTGGATCAGCACCGTCTTGCCCACGCCGGCACCACCGAACAAGCCGACCTTGCCGCCCTTCAGATAGGGCGCCAGCAGGTCCACCACCTTGATGCCTGTCACCAGGATTTCGGCGGTCGTCGCTTGTTCGTCAAACGCCGGCGCCTCGCGATGGATCGGATACCGCTTCTTCGCATTCACCGGCCCTTGCTCGTCGATCGGATCGCCGATGACGTTCAGAATCCGGCCCAGCGTCTCCGGCCCGACCGGCACGGTGATCGGCCCGCCAGTGTCGACAACCTCCTGCCCGCGCACCAGACCGTCGGTGGTATCCATGGCAATGGTGCGCACGGTGCGCTCGCCGAGCTCCTGTGCCACTTCCAACACCAGCACGCGATCGGCGATCTTGGTGTGCAGCGCGTTCTGGATGAACGGCAGATCGCCGTCGAACTGCACGTCCACCACGGCGCCCATGACCTGGGTCACGCGTCCGACAATATTGCTTGCCATAGCCCGGTTCCTCGTATGGTCTCAGACGGCTTCAGCGCCCGAGATGATCTCGATGAGTTCCTTGGTGATGTTCGCCTGCCGCGCCCGGTTGTAGTTCAGTGTGAGGCGCTTGATCATGTCGCCGGCATTGCGTGTCGCATTGTCCATCGCGGTCATCTGCGCTGCCTGGAAGCCCGCGGCGCTTTCCAGCAGCGCGCGATACAGCTGGATCGCCAGCGCCTGCGGCAGCAGACGCGTGAGGATCGTCTCTTCGTCCGGCTCGAAATCGAACACCGCGCCACCCAGGTCGATCGCGTCGCCGTCCGGTTGCGGGACCGGGATGATCTTTTGCTCCGTCACCACCTGCGAGATGACCGAGTGGAACCGGTTGTAGATGATCGTCGCGGTGTCGATCTCGCCCCCGTTCAGCAGGTTGGTAACGCGGGTGGCGATTTCGTCGGCATCGGAGAACTCGACGCGGCGTTTGCCGACATAATTGATGTCGCCAATGAGCCGGCTGGCGA
>JASHQG010000495.1 GCA_030037665.1 Acetobacteraceae bacterium | reverse complement strand
CGATAGTTATCGTCCGGGTTTAGCGTCGAGGGCCCCGCCACCAGCAGGGCGACGCGTCCGGAGATTTGATGCTCCTGTAGCCATGTCCGGGCGAAATCACGCCAATTGCTGGGCCCCTGGGCCAACTGGACGGGCTCCACACCGTAGGAAAAGACCAGACCCTGGCACACAGCCGGGTCGGCGCTGAGGGCAACAATCCATTGCGATGGGTTCAGGCGCGAAATCATTCGAGCAGTCGTTCCTGTATGGGTGGGGACGAAAACCGCCGCGCACCCGACAATATCCAAAGCGGCCTCGACGACGGAGGCAATGGCATCGGCTGCCGTGCCGGGCGGCTCATGCCGCAGGCGGGAGCGAAGTTCCGCCAGACGGACCGGCGGACGTTGCGACTCAGTGTAGGCGGCAATTTTTGCGAGCATCTTCACTGCCTCCTCAGGATATTTGCCGACCGCAGACTCACCGGAAAGCATCACAGCGTCCGTCCCGTCGAGGATGGCGTTTGCAACATCTGTCGCCTCGGCCCTTGTCGGCAGTCGGCTGACCGTCATCGACTCAAGCATTTGCGTTGCGGTGATGACCGGCTTGCCGGCGATGCCGGCTCTGGCGATGAGCTGTTTCTGCAGGATCGCCATCTCCTCGATCGGAACTTCTACGCCAAGGTCACCGCGCGCCACCATGATGCCATCGCTCGCGTTCAGGATATCGTCGAAATGCCTGATGGCGCCCGATCGTTCTATTTTGGCGACGAGGAAGGGACGCTTGCCGGCAGCGTCTGCTGCGGCACGCACAGCTTCGATGTCGGCACCAGATTCCACGAATGACTGGCTCACCGCATCCACTCCCTGCTGCAATGCGAATTCCAGGCAAGTACGGTCGTGCTCGGTAAAGGCACTGATGCCGAGAGCGATTCCGGGTAAATTCAGACCCTTTCTTGAGCGCAGTTCACCGCCAACCGATACCATGCAATGAACTTCGCTGTCCGCAACACGCTCGACCGTCAACTGGACCAAGCCGTCGTTCAGAAACAGTCTGTCGCCGGTCTTCACAACGCGCCGTAGACCCTTGAAGCTCACTGACACGCGTTGGGGAGTGCCGACGATCTCCTCCGTGGTCAGTATGAAGCTATCGCCAGTCTGTAACTGAGTCGGCTCAGGTTCAATCTTGCCAATCCGCATCTTCGGCCCTGGCAAATCGGCCATAATCACGACCCGTCGGCCAACGGCCTCCGCCGCCGAGCGGATACGTTTGATTCGCTCCGCATGACCAGTAAGGTCGCCATGCGAGAAATTAAGTCGTGCGACGTTCAGGCCCGCGCGGATGAGGCGTTCCAGCATCTCCGATGATTCCGAGGCGGGTCCGATTGTGGCGACGATTTTGGTTTTGCTTCCCGGGAGTGCCATCAGAGCCTTCTCCTTAGCTATTATGACCTGAGCGAACCCCACCAGTCGGCGCTCAGACAGCTTGTAATTGGACTTCACCCGGTCTGGCGCGCAAGCCATTCGTTGCGGTCACACCTGCAGAGTAAGAACGCTGCGCCCTTCGATCCCACCCCTGAGCAGCCGCGCAAAGGCGTTGTTGATGTTCTCGAGTTTTTTCTGCGCGACCGTCGCGTTCACCTTCCGGCTTCGCCGAATTCCAGCGATTCCTGGAGATCCGGTTCGTGCTCGGGCCACTTGTGGACGCCTCTCGGCGTCCGCAACTCTTCAGGGGAGCGACCCGTCGCTTTTCTGGCCCGCTGTCCACCGCAGCCGATGTGGACGGCCTCCCGTTGCGAGGGCCGTCGCCCAATCGTTCATGACCTCACCGCGATCGATGTTCGGCTCGACTTCACCGTGGCGTGGCCAATCAGCAGACCGAGGACGCCATCGTGAACTGAGCCGAGTCCGAACCCGCTAGGTTTTGGGAGGGCGCTATCAGGCAGCATCGGTCAAGATGGCCACGAGCGAGCGACGCGAAGGTATGGCGACATCCTCCTGCTCGGCACCCGGGCTCAAGCGGCACCCACGTCGATAACCGCTTGGGCAAAGTCGCGCGGAGCTTCCTGGGGCAAATTGTGTCCAATGCCTCCCTTGATCAGCCGATGCTCGTACTTGCTCGCAAACTGCCTTACATAGGCCGCCGGCTCGGCATGCGGGGCGCCGTTCGCATCGCCTTCCATGGTAATCGTTGGAACATGAATGATCGGGGACTGTGCCAGCCGCTTTTCGAGAGCGTCATATCGTCGTTCGCCATCGGCCAGGCCGATCCGCCAGCGGTAGTTGTGAATGACGATGCTCACATGGTCCGGATTATCGAAGGCCTGGGCGCTACGCTCGAAGGTCGCGTCATCGAAGTTCCATTTGGGCGAGGCGGTTTGCCAAATGAGCTTTGCGAAGTCCCTCCGGTACTTTTCGTAGCCGGCGCGGCCCCGATCGGTGGCGAAGTAGAATTGGTACCACCAGGCGAGCTCGGCCCGCGGCGGTAACGGCGCCATATTGGCCGCCGGACTGCCGATCAAATAGCCGCTGACAGAGACGAGCGCCTTGCATCGCTCTGGCCAGAGCGCAGCGACGATATCTGCGGTCCGAGCCCCCCAATCGAAGCCGGCAAAAACCGCTCGGTGAATGCCGAGCGCGTCCATCAGGGCGACGCTGTCCACCGCGACGGCCGATTGCTGTGCGTTACGCATTGTCTCGTTCGAGAGGAAGCGCGTGGTGCCGTATCCGCGAAGGTACGGCACGATCACCCGGTAACCAGCCTTGCTGAGCAGGGGGACAACCTCCGCAAAGCTGTGGATGTCATAGGGCCAGCCGTGCAGCAGAATGGCGACTGGGCCACCGGGTGGCCCGGCCTCGACGTAGCCCACGCTCAGCACACCGGCATTGACCTGCTTCACCCGGGCGGAAAAGATATTTGTGTGGAGCGCCGTTGGCACATTGGCCCTGGCGTGGCCGGCGCCGCCGAGCTGGCTGGCGGCAACGGTCAGGGCGGCGGCTCCGAGAAGCCGGCGGCGATGATGGTCGATCGTTTCAACCTGCATGTCCGGATCCTCCTGGTGGGGTCTCGATGACGGCCACACGGCTTCAACCGGCGGCATGCCGGCTGAGACGGCATCGAGTTCTCCGTCAGGCGCTTATGATCTTGTTCGCACTCGTACGGCAATCGAAAACCGCTGCCTTCCTGATTCTGTTGTCATCTCGATTACCGTAACACAATATTCTTCATGCGATGAAATCAGCGCCCCCAATCCTGTCCCGCAGTCCAGAAGAAAGCGCCGCCATCGGCCAGTGGACACTTCGCTAACTGGCCGCACGATTGCTCAGCCGCCCGATGAACAAGTGTTTGTCGGAAAATCGATATTTGTCCGAAGACCGATCGATCACATTTTCCGTCGAGACAGTCACGGAGAACGCTGTTGGTCGCGCCGCACTCTTTGACTGGCCTCGATATTCTCCTTGCATCGCCTGTCGCAGGTGCCATCGGCCTTATGCCCGAAGCACCCCGGGCCGCCTGCGGAATCGTTGCCAACCACGCGTTCCGCGTTAGTTCCCCGCGGGGCGCGTTGGATGACCATCGCCGGCCTGTCGCGGCAACGCATTGGCCACGCGCCTGCTGCAACGTGCGCCAAAACTCTCACGTGAACGGCAAGGTGCCGGCGAAAGTCCTCAGCGTCAGTGGCATATTCTCAACGTAGGCGCGCACGCAACCCGTTGGATTTTCGTCGAGCGGCGTCTCAGCCTTGGCGGCAGCACGACAGTGGCCATGCAGCTTTGCTCTTGGCGACCGAGTAGATGCCGGACAAGCGGAGATCCATCGCCCGCTAATCGCGGTATTATCCCAACATCTGCTAACGACCCAGACTGGCCGTCCGGGCGCAAATCGTTGCACCTGGAATTGGGCTGGTTGCTACGCACGCCGATGGCGCCTGTCCGATCGAGCGGTAGCCGTATAAAACAGCCCGGTAGACGCCGGGTGGACCCCCTCCGCTACCGGCACGGGTAGGAAAGG
>JASHQG010000494.1 GCA_030037665.1 Acetobacteraceae bacterium | reverse complement strand
GGCGTTCCGTTGCTGGACAGGTGGTCGAACTCGCCCGTCTGGTCACGGTCGCGCGTTCGGACCGGTTGGCGGACGATCCGGCACCTGTCGCTGTCGATGCGCTGGCACGCAGCCGCACGATTGGCTGGCGCGAGGTACTGACCGCTCATGAGGCCGCGTGGAAGGAGCGTTGGAACGCGAGCGACGTCGTCATTGAGGGTGACGATGAGGTGCAGCAGGCGGTGCGGTTCGCGGTGTACCATCTTACCAGCGCTGCCAACCCGGATGACGAGCGGGTCTCGGTGGGTGCGCGCGGACTGACCGGCGATGCGTATTTTGGCCACGTATTCTGGGATACCGAGATCTACCTGCTGCCCTTCTATACGGCTGTATGGCCGGAGGCGGCGCGTGCGATGCTGATGTATCGCTATCACACGCTCCCCGGCGCACGCGGCAAGGCAGCCGCCATGGGCTACAAGGGCGCGCTCTACGCGTGGGAATCGGCTGACACGGGCGAGGAGACCACGCCTGAGCACGTCATGGGTCCGAACGGCGAGGTGATCGACATCCTGACCGGCAAAATGGAGATACACATCAGCGCCGACATTGCCTATGCGGTATGGCAGTACTGGCATGGCACAGGCGACGATACGTTCTTCCTCGATGCCGGAGCGGAGATCCTGCTGGAGACTGCACGTTTCTGGGCATCGCGTGCGGTCACGGAGGCTGATGGCAGGCGGCATATTCGCCACGTGATCGGGCCCGACGAGTACCACGAGGATGTGGACGACAACGCGTTCACCAACGTGATGGCGCGCTGGAACATCGCGCGGGGCCTGGAAGCCGTCGACATACTGCGAACGCGGTGGCCGGAGCGAGCATCCGCATTGTGCGGCATGCTGGCGCTGGGCGAGTCCGAACTCGCCGACTGGCGTGACGCGGCCGGACGCATTGTCACCGGTTTCGATCCGGGGACTGGGCTCTACGAGCAGTTTGCCGACTATCATAAGCTCGAGCCAATCGATCTCTCGCTCTATGCCGATCGCAAGGTGCCAATCGATGTGTTGCTTGGCCGCGAGCGAACGCAGCGCTCGCAGGTGGTCAAGCAGGCCGACGTGGTGGCGCTGCTCGCGCTGCTGCCGGACGAGTTCCCGTGCGCGGCGGCGATAGCGAACTTCTCCTATTACGAGCCCCGCTGTGCCCACGGCAGTTCGCTCAGCGCCGGTATCCACGCCCTGGTTGCGGCGCGGCTCGGCGAAACCGACACCGCCTTGCGTTACCTGCGCCAGGCGGCGGCGGCTGATCTTGAACTAGACCCGAACAGCGCGGGCGGCATCCGGATCGCCGGTTTGGGCGGTCTGTGGCAGGCGGTCGTACTCGGCTTCGCCGGGCTCGACCTGTGCGGCGACGCGATCGCCCTCTCGCCTCGCCTGCCGCCGCAATGGCGCAGCATGGCTTTCGCAGTGCGCTGGCGCGGTCGGCGGGCTCAGGTTCGAATTGCCGGTGCAACGGTGCGGGTGGCGATATCCGATGGCGCACCAGTCGACGTGCGCATCGCCGGCGCAACCCACCGCGTGCAGGAAGGTGCAACACTTGAGGTGAACTTCGGGTCCGCCGCGGCGATTGCGCGATAGAGTCGCCTGTCGACAACGATGGGAATAGGGGCGAGAAGCCGCCGCATTCTCGGCCTGCAGCGAATGATCCTATGCGAATCGTCCGACAGGCTCGCCGGACTATCAGCTTTTTCGCACTACCACCGGCAATGACCAGAGAGCGTACCCGTCGCGCAAGGGGCTATTCAGTGGCCGGTAGCCTCTCTACGGGTGTCTTGGCAATACGACCCAGCATGGCCCGAACCTGATCTCGCTCGCTCCCAATATAATGGTAATAGAGGCGCTCGACTCGGCGGAACCGCGTTCCACGAACGCTCGCCATGGTGTTACGACGCTCGTCATAATTGGCCAGGATAACGTCGTAGCGCTGCTCGAAATATTGCAGGTTTGCAGCAAGGTCAACAAAGCGTCGATCCGACAGCAAAGTCACCGCGCGGTGGGTCTTTGCCATTAGAAACGGTGATTGCAGGGTAAAGAGCCTGAACCGCGTGCTATAGAGATCGTTAGGGGTATGCACCGGCAAAGTCTGCAGCAACGCCCCGGGCTCGGTTGGCAGCCAGTGAAATTCATGAAACGCATCACGCCTGGGCCCATTGCGCATGATGTCTCGATAGCTTGGGATCGGGCCCGTCATCAGCTCGGCCAGATTGACGAATTCGTTGGCGGGCAAAGCGAGATTGAAGATCTGCCTCAACTTTATCGCCCGCACCGACAGCGGCGACCAGATATTGGCGGCGGCCAGCGCGTTGCGCAACGTATGGCTGCAGTTGTCGGCCCAGGCGCTCCAGTTGTAGTCGGCTTCGCCCTCAAAATATTCGCGGTTCTTGTCGTTCAGGAAAGCGATGACCTGGTCCAGCATGCCCTCGGTTACCGGGAGGCGCGCGCAAAACAGCGACCGAGCGAACCGCAGCGCGAAATCGGTGCCGGTCCCCGACCATCTCAAAAACCCCCGAACATCGGTGTCGGAGGCGGCGCCCGGAAACGGGTGGAAGGTCACACCACGATAAACGTTTTGGGCGATCACCTGCTGCTGCACCGCATCGAATTGCGCTCGAGTCAGCCGCTCACCTGGGGCAAGATTGCCCTCGAAGAAGAGGTGGAATCCCGGGATCGCAACCCAATTCACGCTTTTAAAGTATTGATCGACGCTGATCCCGACACCGTGCTGCGGATCGTCTAGACTGGTTGCCACACGCGGGCACCGATGCAGCTGTGGGAACGGAGCGTCGTCCGTCTTGCAGGCGCCCTTCAAATAAAGCACGGCATGGCCGACCGGCCCCCCCGCTGCACCGGTCAGCTTCGACTGGTATTGACTGCCCGCGCAGAGCTCGACGTAAAAGGGGAACAGCCTCTCATAGGCGGCGTCGGCGCGGCGCTCGACAATGATGTGCTCCGGCACCAGCTGGAAGCGGGCCATCAGGCCGTTCTCACTACATCCGCCGAGGAGGACTGAGAATCCGGCCAGAGCCACCGCAAATGCCCAGCGAACGCCGGTCCCGGCACCGCGCCGATGCAGCCGCATCGCAGAGTGAGACCCCAGAAGCATGTGGATGAGTCTATTGCAACAAACCGGGCAAACCCTCGACGTCCAAGAAGACCGATGTCTCCTCAATGGATAGTGAAGGCGGACCAACAACCTGCATCGGAAACGCCGCCTGTGTGACAGCCTATCCCGCAATCTGATCGTCCTTGTAGCGGTTGTCGGATGGTCTGCTCCAATGGCACTACTTTGGCAATGCCGCTCGCCACCCGCACCGCCTGGCGGTTTCCGAACAAGCCAGTCGTTCAACGTCAATATCGAGCCGCTCGAAACCGGACGTTCACGCGACAGCCGCACGGGAGTTCGCAACATATCATAGGCGCATGAGCGTCGGCTGGTCGGTTACGACACCATATCCCGTGATCCTCCTCGGCGTCTTCCGAGGACAACGCAGATAGCTCGCAACCGATCCTGGGTGGACGGAATGATCCAATCGGACCGCCGCCACCGCTTGCAGGATTTGTGCAGATCGCTCCCACGCTGGCGCCTTGCACTGTCGAGGTCTATCGTCCTGCCGCCATAGGGAGGGTCCCAGACATGGGCACAACAAGCGGCTTTGTCGTTCCCGCTGGTGGCGGCAAACATTTTGGCTCGTCGACACCTGGCCGCTCC
>JASHQG010000493.1 GCA_030037665.1 Acetobacteraceae bacterium | reverse complement strand
TGAGGCGCGTACGACAGAGACCGCAGTTGCTCGGTGACGGTGGCGGGCCGATCCTCGACAGGCTTCGCTGCAACGACCCGGGCGTGGAGGAGGGTGTCGCGTATTCCGGCAGCGACGCCCGGCGGCGGCAGCCGCAGGCCAACCTGACCATCCGCAGGCTGCAGGGCGTCGACCGCTTGCAGCACGCGCGGACGCGGTGCCCGCCCCGACGCGAACACAGAAGCGTCTGGTGGCGTGACGGTTGATGAGCGCACGCAGCCAGGATCCGCCGGCCCGTCGAGCCAGCGTCGTCGCGACACGACGTTGCCGGTGCGCGCAGGACGGGCTTGCTCCGGTCCATGAATGCGGCCCCAATAGTCATCCGGCCTGGGTTGCGCTCGGGGTGGTTGTCAGCGCCGCCGCCACGTGACAAGAGGCGCCGATGCGTCCCGACGTCCCTATTGCGCGGCGAGCCAACGCCGCCCAACCGTACGCCGCTGCGGCAACGGCCGGCATCATTCACCGGCCGCAAGTGGCGGTGCGGCGATCTCTCATTCTGGCCGCCTGCGTCATGGCAACGTTCATGGCCGCGGTGGAGAGCACGATCGTTGCGACCGCCATGCCAACGATTATTGCCGACCTGGGCGGCTTCAATATGTTCTCCTGGGTCTTCGCGGTTTACCTGCTCAGCCAGGCTGTCGCCATTCCGATTTACGGCCGCCTTGCCGACGTCTACGGCCGTAAGCGCATGTTCCACGTCGGTGCAGGCTTGTTCCTGATCGGCTCCACGCTGTGCGGTTTCGCACCGAATATGCTGTTCTTGATTGTGTTCCGCACACTGCAGGGCTTTGGTGCCGGCGGCGTGCAGCCGATTGCCATGACGATTTGCGGCGATATTTACACGCCATCAGAGCGTGCGCGGGTCCAGGGTCTGATCTCCTCGGTGTTCGGGGTCGCCGCGGTCGCAGGGCCGTCGCTCGGCGCTTTTCTGGTGGAGCATGTTGGCTGGGAGACGGTGTTCTGGGTCAACCTGCCGGTCGGCGCAGCGGCAGTGACGATGATCTCTATCTTCCTGCACGAGCAGATAGAGAAACGTTCGCATCAGGTGGACTACCTGGGGTCGCTCCTGATGATGCTGGCGATCGTGTCGTTTATGGTGCTGCTGGTGCAAGGCGGGTCGCTACCGCGCGGCGTTGCGATCGGTGCCGGGGCGCTGGCCGTGGTGTTGCTCGTTGCGCTGCTGGTGCAGGAGGCGCACACGCGCGAGCCTATGCTGCCATTGGAGCTGTGGCGCGACCGGGTAATCGTGGTCGGCAGCCTCGGTGGGGGGCTGGCTGGCGCCGTGATGATGGGGGTATCAGCGTTCCTGCCGTCCTACGTACAGGGCGCGTTGGGCGGCACGCCGCTTGTCGCTGGGCTGGTGCTGGGCGCGATGTCGGTTACCTGGGCGCTCGCCAGCATTGTGGCGGGCCGGCTGATGGACCGCACCAGCTATCGCATGAGCGCAATTCTCGGTTCGTTGTCATTGCTTGCCGGGTCACTCGTACTCGTCACGCTCACGCCGACGCGTGGTGTTGCATGGGCCACGGCAGGCTCGCTGGTGATGGGCGTGGGAATGGGGCTGTGCAACACTGCGTTCATCGTCTCGATCCAGGCTGCAGTGCCCTGGCGGCAGCGCGGCGCAGCAACGTCGTCGTGCCTGTTCCTGCGGTTTATCGGCCAGGCGCTGGGAGCGGCGTCGTTCGGCGCCGTACTGAATGCGACTCTGTTGGCCCGCGCACCGGATGCCGTGGGGCAAATGAACAGGCTGCTCGAACCGCAATCACGTGCAGCGCTTGACGCAGCGGAACGTGACCGGCTGATCGACCTTGTCGCCGCGGGCATGCACAACGCGTACTGGTTGGCGTGCGCCCTGTCGCTCTTGGCGCTGTTGCTGGTACTGTGGATGCCGGCGCGGCTTAGCCCGTCCCAGCAGACGTTGCAGCGGTAAGTCAGTCCACCTGTCATAGAGAGGCATGCCATGCTGCTCGGTATTCATCTGCCCCATATCGGCCGCAAGTCTGGTCCGCATGCGATCCGCCGCGCCGCGCAGCAAGCCGAGGCGCTCGGCTTCGCCGACGTCTGGGTCAGCGAGCACATCATCGTGCCAAAGGGCGCCCCCTACCCGCCGTCGCCGAATTTCTGGGATCCGGTCCTGACGCTGACCTGGGCCGCAGCATGCACGCAACGGGTGCGGCTGGGCACCAGCGTGCTGGTGCTTCCGATGCGGCATCCGCTGCCGCTGGCGAAGGAATTGGCGACGCTGCAGAACTTGTCTGAGGGCCGGTTGATCCTCGGCGCGGGCGTAGGCTGGATGGAGGCGGAGTTCAACGCACTCGGCGTGCCGTTCCGCGAACGTGGTCGACGCATGGATGAGGGCATCGCGCTGATGCGCGCGGTTTGGAGCGAGGATCCTGTCACCTTCCCCACAAGGTGGATTCCCGCGGTCGTGCGCGAGATGCGGATGCAGCCGCAGCCATGTGCGCCTATTCCCGTCTGGATCGGCGGCTCATCGGATGCCGCGATCACGCGTGCGCTGCGGCTCGATGGCTGGCATGGCAGCCGTGTTGCGCCGTCTGAGGCGATGGCGATGGTGAGGCGGTTGCGTGCGACGCGCCCGGAGCCGGCGTTTACGATCTCGTTGCGCGTGGGCTGCACCGCGGAGAATGTCAGCGAATTGCCAGACAAGCTGGCGGCATACCACGACGCCGGCGTTCAGCACGTGCTGGTTGCGCCGGAAGACCGCGACCTCGACACGTATCTGGCGACTGTGGAGCAGGTGTGGCGCGGGTGGGAGAGGCTGTGAGCCGGTTTGTGGCCGAAATCGAATGTGTGGTACGCCCCGAGTGGATCGATGCCAACGGGCACATGAATCTGGCGTACTATGTCGTCGCGTTCGACCTGGCAACCGATGCGCTGTACGACGTTCTAGGCATTGGCCAAGCCTACCGCGACACGACGCCCTATTCCTGCTTCACGGTAGAGACTCACACGCTCTACGAGCGCGAGATGCTGGTTGGCGAAAAACTTCGGGTCGGTGCCCAGGTACTGGCGCGGGATGACAAGCGCCTGATCTATTTCCACGAGATGTTCCACGCCGAAACGTCCGCGCGTGTCGCGGCACAGGAACTGCTGGCACTGCATATCGACATGCGAGTACGCCGGGTGACGCCGTTTCCTGAAGACAGGCAGGCGGTCATCGACGCCGCGCTGCGCCGGCGCGAGGGAATGCCGCTGCCGCACGGGGCAGGACGACGGATTACGTTGGAGCGCCTCCCGCGTACTTAGAGCGTTTTCAACCTGATTGCGCCATAGCCGGCAGGACGACGTCGTTTGCGCATTCCCGTGCGGAGACCTGACCCATCCTCACCCCACCGGGAATCCCCCCGCAACATTCCGCCGGTTCTGCGCGCTCGAACAGCGCTCTAAATGGCGGCAATGCATCAAGAGTGGTGCACGCGTCCTCGGGAAACGCCAGATTCCAACTTTGGCGCCGCGTCGTTGAGACAACTCCCGGATGGGATTTCTCGAATTCGCGGCGCCACTGACATGGCCACCCGCGGTGTTTCGATCGGCTGATACGTGAAACCGAATTGTGTGCATCAATGTTCTTGAATCGAGTGCAGGTAAGCCAGGATGTCGCGAAACTGTGCCCCTGTTAGAATACCGCTCCAATTCGGCATCCCTTCGCTCGGTCGGCCGTGCGTCACCGTGTAGATGAACACCTGGTCCATCTTGTTGCCGTAGCGCAAAGCGAGATGGCGCAAGTTGCGTTGCTCAACGCCTTCGACCGCGTCGGGACCATGGCAATGCTCGCAGTTGTCATTGAAAAGCGAATGACCGGCAACAATCGCCGACGTTTTGGCAGTCGACTGCGGCTCGGGTGCCTTAGCTCCAGGCGTGGTGGCCGGAACCGGTGCCGCGGCGAGCACCGGTTTGAAATCAGCGAGCTCAGTGTTGGGATGGCGAGGAACAGGAGCCGCGTGCAGTCCTGGCAACGACCACAAGAACGACACACTGGCGAGCCAGGCAACCAAACCTTTCATGACCGTATCTAGTTGCCGCTGCTAGTCGAGGCCGAACACGAACAACGTACCACCCTGTGGTGTTGCGTCGATGATTTGCTTGCCCACCGATCCCATGAAGGCCGGCATCACCTGCGGCCGACCGGACAGAATCGCGACGTATTGCTTGCCGCCGGCCACGAAGGTCACTGGCGCGGCAATTATGCCGCTGCCCAACCGCATATGCCAAAGCTCTTTGCCGTTCTGCGCGTCGTAAGCGTGGAAAACGCCTTCGATGTCACCCTGAAACACCAGGTTTCCGGCCGTCGTCATCGTCCCACCATTCCAAGGCAGGGGCCGGTCGACCACCCACACCGGCTTCTGGGTGACCGGATTGTAGGCCAGAAGCCGCCCCAGCCATCCGCCAGTTCCGGGATGGAAGAATAAGTCGCTCCCGATGTATAACATGCCGCGGTGGTAGTCCACCTTCTTCGCTTCTTGGTCCATGCACATGTTGTTCACTGGGATATAGGCGAGGCGCGTCTCGGGATTAAACGACATCGATTGCCAGTTTGTGGATCCCATCGCTGCCGGGCAAACGTTGACGGCCTTGAAGCCGACGCGTGGCCGCTTGGCAGGATCTTCGACGGGGCGGTCACGCGCCACGTCGAAACTTTTTGCCCAATTCTCTGGCGCAAACGGCTCAACAGAGATCAGCTTACCGGTAGCCAGGTTAGCGACGAAGAAGAATCCGTTGCGATCGTCCTTCAGGTAAACCGGCGTTTCGCGTCCATCAATTTGCAGCTTCGCAAGCACGGGAGTCACAATGCCATCATAGTCCCACGCATCGGCCGGGGTCGATTGAATCGCCCACTTCAGCCGACCGTTATCCGGATCAAGTGCGACGGTCGATGACGTGCCGCCATTGGTCAGGTCACCGTAGTCCGACGTGCCCGTGCTACGCACGGCGGCGTTAAATGGGCCAGGATTGCTGGTGCCCCATAGTACCGTGTTAGTTGCGGGATCGTAGGAGCCGACGTTCCAGGCGGTGCCGCCACCCAATTTCCAACTGTCACCCTTCCACGTGCTGCGCCACGGTCCGGGCACCGTGTAGGTGCGCCAGACCAGCTTGCCATCGTCGATATTGTAGGCCTGCAGTGAGCCGCGCACACCATACTCGCCACCACCAAATCCAGTGATTGCGAGGTTCTTCACAATCAGCGGTGGCGAGGTGATCACTGCGCCAGCCTTGTAATCGACGACCTTGGTTTTCCAGACCGGCTTGCCGTCGGTTGCGTCCAGCGCGACCAAATAGCCATCGAGTGTGCCGAACAGGACCTTGTTATCAGCGAAGCTTACGCCACGACTGACCAGGCCGCAGCAGGCCTCCGGGGCGACATCGGCCGCGGGTGTATAGTTGTACTGCCACTTGATCTTGCCGGTCTCAGCGTCGACTGCGAAGACGTGTGCGGGCCCGTCGGAGCTCGAGACGTACATCGTGCCGTCTACGATCAGCGGCGATGCCTCCTGTTCGGGCAATGTGCCGACCTGCAACGCCCAAATCATCTTCAAGCCGGCGACATTCTGGGCGTCAATCTGTTTCAGCGGGCTGTAACGGTCGTTGCTGTAAGTCCGACCGTACATCGCCCAGTTGTCAGGGTTCTGCATCGCGTGGTCGAGCGCGGGATCGGCGCGGCCGACGCCATGGCAACCCAGTACGACCGCAACGGCACCAACTGCACGGATCAGGCGTGTGATTCGACGACCGGCCATCTGCTCCCTCCAATATTATTGGCTCTCGCCAAACGGTTCGGCGAAACCGCTTGTGGCGAGGCGTGCTATGGTGACCATGAAACCTTACGCTATCAGCGAATGAAACGGGAATATATCATTTGTTCACGAGGCCTTGACCGTCGCGCGGCACCCCTGTTCTTCACTGAGCGAGAGGTGTTGTGCAATTTGACCGCGATCTTGGGCTGGTACACATATTGGAAACAAGCTGACAATTTGTGCGACGCGGCCCAACACGAGAAGCTGTGCAGGGGCAGAGACGGAGCGCGGCGGAATGAGCGGACGGTAGAGAGATTTCACCAAAGATGCTTAAGGAACCTCTGAACCGGCCGCCGCTGCGTCCGGGTGACCGGCCACGCCGGCCTCGTGATACCAGCTAACTGCCAGCGCCTCGTCCCGAAACGCGCCGCGCCCTGCGCAGATGGCCAGTTCCGGAAGGGCCCCGACGCCTACCGGGGCGATCCGGCCGGCTTACGCTCATTCCCGCGACACCGCCGACGCCCCGCCGCCCTCCGCAATCCCAACGAGACCGGATCGACGAACCACCCCGGATCGACCGGTCCACCCGGCTTTTCAGACTCGCGTTGCGACGGAGACTCGGGACGCGCTCCCCTGCCCGTCAAGGTTCGCGCTCCGGCGGACGCAGCGATGCATACGGGACCTTCCGTGGCTGGCCTTGCTTGTGTCCTGGTGGTCCGTGCCCCGTAGACACAAAAACGAATGATCGATGAGGATCAGATCGACGGTACGGAACATCAGGTAAACGGTGCCGTGAAGGATGCTAGCGGCAAGGCGCAGTACATGCCCGGCGGCGCCGAGGCCGCCGTACGCGGGGCCACGGGAGAGTGAGAGAGTCGCTGGCGCAACGGGGGTGCCGCACCGCCTTGCGGCGCCGGCTCTGCCTTCAGCGTTGGGGGCTGAAACCCATAATCGACGTGAAGCGCTCACAATAGGCCGGCCACACCTCCGGGTTTACCAACCGAGGCGGGCGCTTTCCGTCCAGAATGTCGAGCACCTGCTCTGCGGCAAAGCGTGACATGTTCTCGCGCGATTCCGCAGTCGCCCCGGCGGTGTGCGGGCTTACCAGTACATTGTCGAATTTCAGCAGGGGATGGTCATGCGGCGGGGGTTCGTCCTCCCAAACATCCAGTCCGGCGCCAGCGATGCGCTTGTTCGCGAGTGCATCAGCCAGCGCCGCTTCGTCGTGGATGAAGCCGCGCGCGGTAGTTACGAAGTACGCATCCGGCCGCATCAACCCAAATGCCCGCGCATCCATCATGCGGCGGGACTGGCGCGTCAGCGGGCAGTGCACCGAGACAAAATCCGCCTGACGCAGCAGATCGTCAAGCTCGACCTTTTCCGCCCCCCGCGCAGCAATTTGCTCGGAGGTCAGATATGGATCGTATGCCAGTACCCGCATGTTGAACAATCCGCGGCAAAGCTCGGCGACACGGCCGCCAACGTTGCCGATGCCCAGGACTCCGACGGTACGGTTGAGCAACTCCCGGCCGATGTACTGGTTGCGCGGAATGTCGGGACCGGCACGCATCCGGCGATCGGTCTCGATGATGCGCTTCGACAGAGTGAGCATCATCGCGAGCGCATGCTCCGCCACACCTTCCTTGTTGCCACCGGACTGATTGACCACGGCGATGCCGCGCCGCGTGCAGGCGTCAACGTCCACGGTGTCGTAACCTGCGCCGTTCGACGACGCAGCAACCAGGTTCGGTAGGCGGTCCAGCAACACGTCGGTGACCTGAAAATGCGGCGCGATGACCTGCCGCGACGCACCGATCTGATAGACATGCGCCGCGTTCAGAACAGGCGTCACGATATCGTCCGGACTTTCGTTCTCCAGCCGGTCGAGTTGCACATCCGGGCGCTTGGCCAGGATTTGTCCGTAAAGCGGGGACGACAAATATTTCACGTAGAATACGCGTTTTGCGTTCGGTGCCATGTCGGTTCCCCTCCCGTGCGTGCTGTGACCAATCGTCCGCGAACGACAGGCCGGGTCAAGTCCCTCCCCTGCCCGTGCGCGAGCGCGGCCCGGACGCGATCCGAAGGTGGTGGTAACAGCACGGGGTCCGCTGCGCGATGTCCGCGTCACGCTTCACCGGCATGGCCGGCGCGACGCCCATGCAGTTGTACGCCAATGTCGCTGGCTCGCGCGGGGTCGTCACCGAAGCAGCGCCGGGCCGACGGCGCCGGGCTTGATGGCGATGACCGCGATCGCAGCACAATCAAGCGCGCCGCCCCTCGTCGCGCACACACCCACTTCCATCGAGGCCATCGCTCGATCGCCTGTTCGCCGACAGTACAGATCGACACCAGCCGGATGGTCGTGACTCGGCAGCCACAATCTCAACTGTTGTAACGACATCGTCCGACGCGATACATGGGCTAGGGTGGAGGTCCGTCCATGCCAGGACAGACGGCATCAAACAACGTGGACCATCCGTCGCGATCTAGCGTACCTTGGAAACCATCGATTGACCAGGCTCACCATAGTTCGCTCTGCGGCCTTGGAGCTGCGGCGCGTAGGCCGCAATCGCTTCACGCACCTGGTCCATGTTTCGAATCCTGATATCGGCCTGAGTGAACGGAATCCCAATGCCGCTCTCCGCAAAAGCCGTAAATATAGCAATGGACAGATTTGTACGGACCCTCATTGTCTTGCTGACGTCGTTGATGTCAATAAAGACATAGAGAGCAAAATCGATGCTTGAACTGCCGAACCCCGTGAGTTCGACGATCGGCTCCGGGCTCTCGAGCACCTCCGGGTTTTCGCGCGCAACCCGAAGGAGCACATCCTTGACGTCATTCGGATCGCAATCATACGCCGTTCCAACCGAGATCGCGACGCGGGCAATATGATTATGCAGCGTCCAGTTTTTCACTTTCTCCGAGACGAAGGCTGAGTTCGGGATAAGAACGTTGGCGCGGTCGAATGTCTCGAGTTCGGTGGAACGCACGCTGATCTTGCGCACGTAACCTTCCTCTCCGCCGACCACCACAAGGTCGCCGACCCTGACCGGCCGTTCGACCAGCAGGATGAGGCCGGAGACAAAGTTGTTGACCACGTTCTGCAGCCCAAAACCGATTCCGATGGAGAACGCACCGGCAACGATGGCGAGGCTGGAAAGACTGAAGCCTGCATAGGAGAAAGCTACCAGGGCCGCGATGAGGATTCCGAGATAGCCAACGCCGGTGCGAATTGAATGGCGGACACCGCCTGAGAGACCGGCGGGCTGCAAGACCTGAATGTCCAGCCAGCCTTGGAACAGCCGGGCGGCCGCATAGCCGATGGCGAAAACGGTCATCGATGCCACAAGGGCACCCAATGTCACTGGGGTATTGCCTATGTGAAAACCAAAGAAAAGCTCGCGGTACCATTCCTCGATATCGGGCCGCGTGTATCCCCATTGCAGCATGATGAAAGGCACGGCCACAATCAGAACGGCGAGCTTCAGCAGCAGGCTGAGCGGCAACGCGAGGTGCTCGCGTCGTCCCTGATCAAGCTTGCCGTTCTCGCTGAGCCACCGCCCCAGGACAGCGCCGTCGTCGCTGATGCACTGCGCGAAACCGTCAACCCAGACGAGCATCAGATAGACCAGGGTCAGGATCAGCCCCGTCACAACCAGCTGCTGGGAAAGGAAATGAGCCAGAGCCAAGTAACCTGTCAGTGCGCACACGACGATCGCCGCGACAATGATCCATACCAGCGACCGGATCGCACGGAGCAGCGAGACAGACATTGCCGGTGAACTCTCCCCTCCCATCGGGGTGCGGAGAATGGCGACCACAAGGCCTACTAGAAGCAGGCTCGATGGCAATGCTACGGCCATCGTCAGTTCGAATGGCGCACTCACAAGCAGCGTCGTCGAGTAGAGCAATGCGGCCACGCTGTAGACGAATGCCAACAAAATCACGAGACCGCAGATGCGGACAGCGACAGCATCGGACACCGCAACAAGCCTCCAGCGCGAGGCTCTCGGTGAGAATACCGTGGTCACCAGCGCGGCCACCGTGAACACGATCACGATCGATTCTGCCGCAAGGTAGAACAGCCAGCTCAGTCGATAGGGGAGCGGCTCTTCCGCTGCAATCATGACATAGGCAAACACCACCGGAATAGCCACCGGCAGGGCCCGGAACAGGACCACGCCGGCTGCCGATGATGCGCGTCGCCAAAATGACAACTCGCCGGGACCTTGCCAGTCGCGGAGCCGGTGCGCGCCACGCCTCCCGATAAGACACAGAGCCAAAAAGAGCAGCCCGGCCTCAAGTCCAACCTGCCTTATCCCTCCCCGATCGCGAGCGCCCTGCCACCAGTCGGTCACGAGGTCACGGATGCGCCGGATCGTCGCCGGCACATCGCCCGGCACATTGGACCAGGTCTGATACGAATAAATGCCGGTGAGCGGCCGCAACAAATAGGAGGTGAATTGGTCTCTTCTTATATCCTCGATCTTGCCGAGCAGGTTTTCGACGCGGAGTTGGGCCGATTGAGCTGACGCTTCGCCCGTCACGAGAATCCCAAGCTGGTAGTTCAACCGAGCGCGGCGGAGCGCCGTCTGAGCGAGCTGCGGCTCACCGGCGGCCGAAGCCGGTCCGAGCAGCTTCAGTTGTTCGTTGGTCGCCTCCAACTGCGACTGCAGCCCTGCCGATAAATCGACGGCCTGCGAGTGCAACCGCTGTAACTCGTCACGATACGCGTCGAGCTGGGACCACTCCACCCTCGGCTGGCGGAGTTCGGTTTCCAGTCTATCCAATGTTGACTGCCAGTTGGCGATTACAGCATTCAGATCGAGGCCCAATGCCTCGTTCACGTTCCGGACGATCTCCTCAGCGTGAACCTCAGAGCTGTTCGGCTCGGCTGAGAGCTTATCGCCCGAGGCTGCGCTCGCTGGAGCGGCGCTACCCTGCGGCGGTTGGGCCGAGACCCCGGCCTGTCCGAAGGCAGACTGACCCAGCGTCAGTGCAACAACCGCAACGCCGGTCAGTACCAACCTCGTGAGTGCCTGCGCTATCGGTCTCGAGCTGATCATGCACCTATCCCGTATGGCCCGCTTAGCCATTAGAGGGCGGGGCATTGATTGTCACATGAACAACGCGAAGGAAGAGCGCTCAATGAACGCCAAAACCATCGTGAGGGCGGAACGAACCCGGTCTTTCTGGCTGGCGCGGGCACGCTCGTCCGGCTCAGCAGGGGACGTGCTGTCACGGAGTGGCGGATCAAGCGCCGCGACGAGCGATTGAAACGGGCCCGCAACTACTGCAGTGGCGCGCTTCCAGCGCCGTGTCGTCGGTCTGACGGCCGACGACACGGCGGGCCCCTGAGGGGGGAAAAAAGAGGTGCTGTTGATGAACCGCGCATAGGCTGCGACCAGAGAGCCGATGCGGCGTCAGCCCGCCAAGAATTCCGCCACGGCCGAATTGGCCTTCATCGATGCCAGCTGCTCCGCGGTCGGAAGCTGCGGCCGGTCACGCTGCTGGTTCACCATGCACAGGAAGCCCATCGGCTCGCCCGCATTCGCACGCAACTGATGCCAGGTCCAGGCGGGAATGCTGATCAGGTCGAACGTCCTCACCGGTCGCACTGTATCACCGAGCAGGCAAGTCCCGTTGCCCCGCAGGATCATCACCGCGTGCGCATGTTCGTGGCGTTCCAGCGTCGAGTGGCCGCCCGCATCCATCTCGAAATAGCGCAGCTCGCAGCCCATGTCCGGCTCGTGAAACAGGACCTGGCGCGAGATATCCTTGAACGGTGCACTGCCATCCTCTTTGTAGGGCTGGCACGAGACGCCATCCCAGCGATAGTTGCTGCGGAACGCTCTCACGAGGTCAGGCTTTTCGCTGTCCATCAATCCTACCGGTATATGTGTTGCGCCACGACGCGCGTGAAGGAGGCAGTCGCCTCTGTCAGCCGCCCCTGCGCCAGCAGCAGGTTGCCGCCGATCAGTAACATTGCGTCGGCGCCGTAGAAGTCAAGCATTTCCGGCGTCCGTTCCACCGTCATGCCGCCGGCCGGAACCGGCATCGCCGGGAACAAGCCGCCCCGCGCGTTGTCGGCGAGGCGGCGGCAGGTGTCCGGCGTGTAGCCGAACCGTCCGCCGTAATTGGGAAAGATTACGGCGTCAGCGCCGAGCAGCGGAAACAGCTTGCCGATGAGAAGCTCCGATGCGATCCGTGCAGCGCCACCCATCGCGGGATGCGCAAAGAACGCCATGTCAGGAAATTCACGAACCAGCGCCTGCATATTGGCGAACCCGGCGATGACCGGCGCGATCAGCAGACAATCGAGGCCGAGGTCGCGCGCGATGGCTGACTGATCCCGCATCGCGTCCAGATCGCCCGAAAGGCTGGGCAGGTAGTGCGTGGGATTACCGGTCGCCTGCGTCGCACGAGCGACACCGCCAGCGCAGGCGCGAACGCGGTCGGCGAAGTGGCTGTAAGTTTGATCGGCGAGGCCGTGGTCATCCTTGATGAAGTCGATGCCGCCACGGGCGAAGCGTTCTGCCAGATCTCCAAGCCGCTGCGGTGACAGACCCTGAGGCTTCAGCGCTGTGCAGGTCAGTGCACGTCCGAACGCACCGACGCGCGCGCGCAGTCCGGCGATACCGTGGCGCGGACCGGAAAAGCCGATCGGCACCTCGACATCGTGCAGAACAACATCTTGGTGCAGCGACGTATTGCCAAACAGCATGTTCAGCAATTGCCCGGCGTCGCCACCAACGGTCGCGGCTGCGAGACCGATGCGAACTGCAAACAGGCCATTGCCGAGATCCTCAACCGACTGCACTTCGCCCACGATATCGCGCAGCACGATAGGGTCGTCGATCGCCTCCAAAGGCATTTCGACGCTCTGCTCGACCGCGATCGTTCTGGCGCGCGCAGCGATCGATGCCGCGTCACTGTGCACGTGGTAGGTAACGGCTATGCGATCGCTCATGTATGTGGCACCACCAGCGCATCGACTGCGATTGCACCATGCTCGCCTAGTATCACGGGGTTGATGTCAATCGCCTCCAGTCTGTCACCCAATGCGATCGCAGCGCGCTGCAGCGCACACAGCAGGTCAACGAGGGCAGCCATCGCGCCCGGATATCGCCATCGTGCACTGCGCAATACGCTTCCCAACCCACCGTTCTCTATGCCCCGCTCGATCTCCTCGCGTCCGATCGGAATCGGCCAGACAGATGATTGACGCAGCGCCTCAGTGTAAATGCCGCCAAACCCGGCCAGCAACACCAGCCCAATGCCTGGAGATCGCGTGACACCGGCGATGGCCTCGAACGCGGCCGGAACCATCGGCTGCACGATGTAGCGCTTCGCGCCGATCGAATTGAAGGCGGATTGCAGTGCTGCCTCGCCCTGCAGGTTGGTATGCACCAGGCCGAGGTCGCTTTTGTGCGAGACGCCGTCAACCACGCCTTTCAACACAACGGGCCAGCCGACCTCTGCGGCGGCGGCGCGTGCCTGCTCGAGCGTGGCGCACTCGACGGTCGTAACCACCGGCACGCGGAACATGCGCAGCAACGCCAGGCTTTCGGGCTCGGTCAATGCACGACGCGGCAAATCCGGCGCTGACGGCGTTTCCAGCCGAGGCGGACGCGCCGGCGGCGGTGTAAGCATCGCACGAACCGACTCCAGTACGATGTCAGTCTCCGCAAAGACATCCATACCGCGTGACTCATACCACGCACGTTCGGTTGTCGGCATGCCGCCCGGCGCAACGATCAGCAGCGGCTTGCCAGACGCGTCGCGCGCTTTTGCCAACGCGGCGCGGATCGGATCACCCTGCCATGGGTTCATTGAATGCACCAAGGCGAGCATCGTACCGACGTTCGGATCATGCGCAAGCAGCGACGGAACCTGCGCCGCGCGCCGCATGCCGCCGAAGATACCCAGATCCAACGGATTGCCGATGCGGGAGAACATGCGTTGTTCATCGATGCGCTGCCGGGTCTCGGGCGTAAATGCCGCAAGCGGCACGTGCAGGGCGGCGCAGCGGTCAGCAATCAACGAGGCGCCTGCGCCCGAGGTGGACATCGCACCTAACCTGCCGCAGCGTCGTCCGTACTTGTCCAGCATCGCAGCTGCGGTCATGAACCCTTCCAGGCTGGACGCAACGGCGACCCCGCTTGCCGCGAACAAGGCACTGTAGGCGACGGAATCGCCGGCCAACCGGCTGGAGTGGGCGACGGCCGCCTGGGCGCCGGCGTCCGACCCGCCAATTTTCAGGACGACCACGTGTTTGCCGGCATCGGCGGCGGCCAGCGCCAGTCGTCGGAAGCGCTGACCGTCGTTCAGCGAATCGATCATCAGCGCGATGACGCGTGTGGCTTGGTGGCCAATCGCATAGTCCATGTAATCCAGCACTGAGAGATCGGCCTCGTTGCCGGCCGACGCAAACAATGACAGCCCAGCGCCCAACATCGCCAGGCGGCCGGCCATGGCATCGAACAACGCGCCAGAATGCGAGAATATTGAGATACCGCCTAACCGCTGCGGTTTCGCATGCGATGTGTTGAAGCCGATCGAAACCGGATGATGGGCGTTGTAAATGCCGTTGCAGTTCGGGCCGACGATGCGAATACCGGCTTCCCGCGCGATGCGCGCAAGTTGCTCCTGACGCTCGGCCCCGGTGGCGTCTAGGCTCTCTGCATAGCCGGCCGAGCCAACGATCGCTGCTTTCACGCCCACCGCGGCGCAATCGCGGACCGCCTGGAGCGTGGCTTCGGCGGGAATGGCGAGGAACGCGACATCCACGGGCTCGGGAACCGCGGCGAGATCGGGGAAGCAGGGTATGCCGTTCACCTCGGTCAGGCGGCGGCTGATGCCGTACACGCCGCCGCGGAAGCCGGTGTCGCGCACGTTGGTCAGGACAATGTAACCGTGCTTGGTGGTATCGTCAGAGACACCGATTACCGCAACCGCACGCGGGTGAAACAGCGCGTGCAGTTCGTCGCGGAAGGAAAGCCGATTCGGCATCGACACGGCGAGCTCCTGAAGCTTGGTGGATGGATTGTGCGTCGAATCACGCCGACCGCGAAGCGGCAGAGGTCGCGCTGCGATCTACCGAAGGAGGCCGACGTCACGAACGGCCCGGACGGGCCGCCCCTCACGCGCGTCGCGGTTCCTCGCGCCCTCTCTCGGGTCTGTGGCGTGGGAGAGTGCTTCGACGCGCTCGGCGTGGCAGGATTTCCGCATCATCGACGGAGATGTTTTATGGCCGATAACCACACCGAACAGGCGGGTCCGATCCTGCAGGTCGAGAACCGCGACAGTATCCGCGTGCTGACCATCAACCGTCCGCACCGCATGAACGCGATCTCAGCCGAACTTTCCGACGCGCTGATCGAGGCCTTCGTTGACGCAAACTCAGACGACACCGTGCGTGCCGTGGTGCTGACCGGCGTCGGCGACCGTGCCTTCTGTGCAGGCGCGGACCTGAAAGCCCGCAAGGACGAAGACGCTGCGGGCAAGCCGTTCCAACCCTTGCTTTCGCGTGTGCGCCGCTACCTATTCGAGGTCGTTTTTGAAACATTCAAGCCGACCATCGCTGCGCTGAACGGCCCTGCCGTTGCGGGCGGGTGCGAACTGGCTCTGGCATGCGACATCAGGATCGGCGCGGAACACGCAACACTCGGACTGCCGGAGGCAAAGCGAGGTAAGGGCGCGCATTTCGCCAATGTCGTGCTTCCGCGGCTCGTGCCGATGGGGATCGCGCTGGAGATGCTGTACCTCGGCGAATACATCGGCATGGAAGAGGCGCGACGCTGGGGCTTGGTGAACCGCGTCGTGCCAAGGGGCCAGGCGCTGGCCGAAGCGCTGCGTATGGCGCAAGCGATCTGCGAGAACGCGCCCGTGACCATCCGGCGGATGAAGGAGACAGCGGTGAAGGCATCGGGCCTGCCGATGCCGGCCGCGCTACGGCTGAACGAAGGAATCAGCCCGTACCAAAGCGAGGACCGGGTCGAGGGCGTGCGCGCCTACGTGGAGAAGCGAAATCCGGTCTGGAAGGGGCGCTGAGGACTCCTTGCCCCCCTTTGCGCAGGCGCGGGTGGTGCGGCCGGGCAGCCTGGGTGAGGGCCGTATGGTTCTGCCTCGCGCCGTCTCACCGCCCCCTGCCTCACAGCCGCGCGCTCCGCCCCCGCGCGTGGCGTCGGCACCACTATCGCGGTGCGATCAGCCCCTGCCGTTCCATCACTGGCAGAATCCCCCCACCGGTCATCAACGACAGCAGCATGTCCGGCACCGGCGTCACCTGCAGCATTTGTCCTGTTCGCCGGTTGCGCACGGTCCAGTCCGCGACCGACAGCTCCGCCGGGTCTCCCTCATCGAACGCCTTCGATACCCCCAGGCACTCGAGCGCAAGAAACCCGAAATTGACGGCATTGCGAAAGAACAACCCGTTGATGGTCTCGGCGACCAGAAATCCGACGCCGCAGTTGCGCAACGAGCGCGCCGCGGGCCGCGACGATCCCATGCCATAATTGAATCCGCCGACGATTGCATCGCCCGGCTGCAACCCGCGGAGGAACTCCGGCCGGTTATTGATGAATACCGCGGTCGCTTGTTCCTCAGGGCTGCGGGTCAGAAACGGTCCGGGCAGCATGAGGTCCGTATTGATATTGTCGCCGAACTTCCACACCTTGCGCGCATGCAGCACGCTGTTGCTGCCGCTCATGCCACGTCTCCCTGGAAGAACTCCGCCGCCGAGGCGATGCACCCCGCGAGTGCGGACGCCGCTACAGTCGCCGGTGACGCCATGTAAATCTTCGCCGACGGATCGCCCATTCGGCCTTTGAAGTTACGGGTGCTGGCGGTGATGCACGTCTCGTTCGGTCCGAGCGTGCCCATGTGCCCGCCCCAGCACGCGCCGCAGGTTGCCGGTGTGACCACCGCGCCGGCGTCGAGCAGCGCCTCGATGTATCCCGCCTTCAACGCGGCGAGGTAGGTTGATTGCGTGCCGGGAGTGACGATGAAGCGCGTGCCCTTTGCGACCTTGCGCCCCCGTACCACGCGCGCCGCGACCGCGAGGTCGTCGAGTGTTCCGTTCGCACAAGACCCGATGAACGCCTGGTCGATCCTGCGTCCCGCGACTTCACTGATGCCGACTGACTGGTTCACCACCGCGTCGGGCAGTGCGACCAGCGGCTCGATCCGCGCCAGATCGATCGCCCGGCGGTCGGCGTACACCGCGTCGGCATCCGGCATCGTCGGATGGATCGCCGCGTCCGGGTTGCGCTCCTTCATATACGAGATCAGCAAGTCGTCGGGTTCGAACACGTTGAACTCCGACGACAGCTCGGTGCCCATCGTCGCCAGTGTGCGCCGCGCATTGATCGACAGCGCCGCCAGGCCGGGGCCGCCGTACTCCACATTCTGGTTGACGTGCGCGCCCCATTTGCCGGCGATCGTCAGGAAGATGTCCTTCGCCGAGACGCCCGGCTGCAGCTGTCCCGTCAGGTCGTAGCGCACGGTTTCTCCGACGCGGAACCATGTCTTGCCGGTGGTGACCGCGTGCAGCATATCCGGTCCCCCGACGCCGCGTGCGGCACAATTGAAAGCCCCGGCAGCGCAGGTGTGGGAGTCGCCGTTCACCAGCACGGTACCGGGTAGAGCATAGCCGCATTCGGCGACAACCGCGTGGCAGATCCCCTGGCCGGGACCGACATCGTGCAGCCGTTCAACGCCAAAGCGCGCGGCGAAGGCACGTCCGGTATCCTGCGCGGTCGCGGCCTGGATTGTCGGCGCCGGCACCAGGTGGTCGAACACGATCACCACCCGGCTCGGGTCGTGCACCTTGAGGATCTGCCGCCAGCTTTCCGGCAGAAACGTCATGTCCATCAGCACCGCGGTCGCCACCTCGACCACGGCGATGTCGCCCGGTTTCACCTCCCCCGCACCGCTTGCGCACGCGAGGATCTTCTCTGTCATCCCCATGCCCATTGGACCGTTTCCCCTGCCGTTCTGGAGATGAAGGAGCATGCGACGGTAAGAAAAGGCCAACAAGCCAGGGAAGCTACCCCTGCGCGTCGAACCGAAGGGACGGGGATAGACGCACCGGAGTTCCGTCTTTCGAGCGTCCGTCCCCAACCGTCCTATTTCTGGACCTCCACGCGAAGGTCTTGACGGGTTGTCCGGAGCGGCTGCTCGGGCCCCCTCCCCGACACCGGCGTTGTTCAAGAGGAGGGCAATTCGTCTTCGAGCAGCCGCTACGGGTCGACTGCGGCGGTCAGTGCCGGTTTTGTCTCCTTCGACCTCGGCAAGTTCGCCAGCATTTCACTCGTTCTCCGCCAGAACCAGGAGCGTGTGTGGTCGCATCGGATCGGCAACGGCCCTGGACATGTCTGCAGCCTCGTCGAGCGTTGAGGAAGCCGGCATGTCCGCGCCAGTCTACAATTCGACGCCGTTTGCGTTGACGTTGAGAGCGTAGACCGACTTGCTTGCGCAAATGTAAAGGGTATCGTGATAGCGGCCGCCGAAGCACAGATTGGCGGCGATCTCCGGCAATACTATGCGCGCGATCGGCGTGCCGTCTGGCGCGTAGATGCTGACGCCATTATAATTCTTGTCAGTTCCCCAGCCACCGGCGGACCAGATATTGCCCTGGGTGTCCGCCCGAATGTCGTCCGAGATCGCGCTGGGCTGCGATTGCTTCAGATCGTGGAATACAGTGCCGTTGGTCAATTTGTTGTCCTCGCTGACATCAAAGACGCGAATCCAGCTGGGTGCGCCAGGTGGCCCGCCGACCGCACCGGTGTCGGTGATGTAAAGCTTCTTCTCGTCAGGCGAGAAACAGAGGCCGTTCGGCTCGCTGAAGTCATCGGCAACAATCGTCATATTGCCCGTCTTCGGATCGATCATATACACATTGGGATGAATCTCAGATTCCCCTCGGTGGTAGCCCTGGTGCTCCATGATAAGTCCGTAACTCGCATCGGTGAACCAGATCGTGTTGTCTGATTTGACGATCACGCCATTGGGCGAGTTCAGTTTCTTGCCCTGATAATTGTCCGCCAGAGTGGTGATCTCGCCGGTATACTCGGTGCGCGTCAGCCGCCGGTTTCCATGTTCGCAAGTCAACAGCCGCCCCTGCCGGTCGCGCGTGTTGCCGTTCGCGTGACCCGAGGGGTGGCGCAGCACCCGGGTTTCCCCGGTCGAGGCATTGTATTCGTAGAGTGTGTCTCTGGGGATGTCGCTCCATACCACCCGGTGAAAATCGCCGAACCAGACGGGGCCCTCGGTGAACATGCCGCCGGTCCAGATACGCAGCAGCCCAGCGGTCCCGCCATTCAATGCGGCACCGCGCGGGTCGAATGCCTCGAACGCCGGGTCGGGTTCGACTGCCGAAGCTGGATCGTTCCAGTCGCGCGGCGGCGGGGAGGTACCTTGGGGATCGGGACTCTGCTTCGCCAGCGCTGGCGCAGCAATTGCCGAGCCGACTGTGGTCGCGGCGGCGGCATGCAGAAAATCGCGTCTATTCATCGATTGTTCCTCCCTATTGAACGCATAATTTTTGGAAGACGGGTGTTTTCGGCCGACCCAAGTCAAGGTTAGTGTCCGGGAAGCGCTGTTTTCAATGACATTCTGGCCCTCGGCCCCGTTTGACTTCTATCATCTGTACTTTGGCATGGGAGTTCTCCGGCTCCGGCTGTCGTGCTCCCGTATTTAGTGACACAGCATAACGTCGCAGTAAGTATCGCCATCAAATCCGGCCTAGAGGCTTTTGCGTCAGACGGACGCCGATAGGCGTCCCTGCGTTCTTCTCATCTTACGCACCAAGTGTGTTGTCCGGTTTGGCGAGGCTGTGCCTGTGGACGGGCGGCCACCTTGCGCGCCGACCTGGCGGCACCCGGCTGTGCCAAATGTCTGCTCCCCGTCGCCGGGCAGGTCGACTTATGGCGGACTTGGGTCGCAAGCGACCTTGCCTCAGCCTCCAAGTGAGAAGCAGGAAGAGCCGGACGAGCAGTCAGGCAATCGGTGAAATCCGCCGTGAAGAGATCGAGTGGGACGCGGTTCCTCATGCGGCTCGTTCGCTCGACCACCTTTCCCCCGGCCTCGCCCCCAGGGCTGTGCTCGGCAAGGCCGCCGGCGGGCACGACGATGCCCTTGGCGACGACCAGCCGGGGTCGCGGAGCTTCCTGGGCGCGTGCATTGATTTTGCTCGATTTTCCTCCCGACCGTGTTAGTTCGGGTTAGAGGCCACCACGGGCATTGCACGCTCGCCGCGAGCGGCGCGCGTGAGCCGCCACACCAAGCCGAGATTGTCAGGCCAATTGTACCATCCTCGACGGGCCCCGCCGCACAAGGACCACCTTCTCTGCCGAGCGACCAAAGACGTGAAAGCCCGAACCGCCTTCCGCCAACACGTCAACCAACTCATCGGGCGCTGTCAGCCTGACGCCACCAAGCGCATCGACGCCTCAGCGAAGGCAGGCGTCGGGCGGCAGCCCCACGGTCGGAGCGATCGTCACGACACGGATCGCAGGACGTCACAGTGCGAGCTGGCCCTCCGCGCGTTGTTCAACGACGTCGTGCCGTTGATGAGCACCACGGTCCGCATCGGGTGGCACAGGCGCCACCCCGTTGGCCGGACGAAAGAACGCCCCCTCGTCAGGGTTCAAAGTGGCGGGGTCGCGCTCCAGCACCGTGGAGCATTGCTTCACCCGCTTCAGCAATTTCAGGAATGGCACAAAGGCGCCGACCACCACGATCTTCTCGCCGGCAGCGATCTCGGCGGCATCGTATGCATCGACACCGACCCGCAGCTGTACTGGCCGTAGCTGCCGCCGCTCCCAGCACATCTCGGCCAGCGCGTTCATCGTCGCGACACAGACCGTGCGGCGAATGCCCGTGTCCGCCGCGGTTTCCTTCATGAGATCCCACGCGCGCCGGCCGCGCAGCTTGTTCGGGAACGGCATCACCGCGACGGAGCTTGGACAGCACCCAGCTTCCGGATCGAGCGCGACGGCGTTGCACGTACACCCGACGCGGCGGCGTCCCGTTTCACTCCGGCAAAGCACAGGCCAACGGCCGCGCGATCGATTGTGATCCGGTCGAGATCAGTACCGAGGATCTCCGAGATGGCGCTGATGGTTTCTCCAAGAATTGATCCAGGCTGCGTGCCGCCGGTCTTTCCATTCTGCCGCACCGCTGTTGCCGACCCGACGCCCGGATCCAACCGGGCACGGCTCAAGCTGGCGCCTCATCACGCCGGCAACGTATCACGTTCGGCACCGGCGAAGCAGGGCCTCGGCGATCATTTCCGCAACAGGGAGCCGATCGTTGGCGCCGGCATTCGCACAGCCTCGCACCGTCTGCCCCTTCGGCGGGCAGCATGCTTGGAAGCCAGGGGTCAGCCTGCGACGGCCGGCCGACATTGTCGCGTCACGCTCAGGTTTTCAGCTTCAGCAACCGGTCGGCATTGCCATGCGCAATTTTCAGCCAGTCCGTCGGTGACACGGGCAGACTGTCGAGGAACGCCCGACCCGCGGCATTCTCGCTGAACGGATAATCGACAGAGAACATGATGCGGTCGGCGCCAAATGTGTGCAGCAAAGCCTCGAATGGTGCCAACGAGAAGAACCCGCTGGTGGTGACATGCACGTGGTCCAGGATCGTCTGGCTGACGCTTCGCTGCAAAAGCCCGGCCGGCGCCCGCGCGGTGACCTGATCGCAGCGGGCGAGCATCGCCGGCAGGCCCTCGCCCATGTGTCCGATGATCACTTGGAGCCGCGGGTATCGATCCAGCGTGCCCGATAGCGCCAGCCGCAACACGTGTACAGCAACCTCGGCATGCCAACCCCAGGCCGACGTCGACATCATGAAATTGAACGGATCGGTCAGGCCGCTGTAATACGCATTGCGGACCGCTTCGGGCGGGATGCCTGGATGCAGGTAGATCGGCGCGTCCAATTTCTCGGCCCGGGCGAGCACGGGCGCAAAGCGGAGGTCGTCGAGGAAACTGTCGTCGATCATGCCGTTGATCAGCGCACCGCAGAATCCAAGCTGTGTCATGCACCGTTCCAGTTCGTCCGCGGCAGCCTCGGGCGCAGTCATCGGCAGATGTGCGAAGCCGGCGTAACGGTTCGGCTGTTCTTCTGCCACCCGTGCCAGCGCATCGTTGAACGCCCGCGCCACAGCGGGGCCCTGATCGGGCGCCAGCACGTCGGCCCCCGGACCGGACACTGACAGCACCTGCACGGAGATGCCGGCGCGATCCATGTCGGCCAGGCGGACGGGTCCCAGCTCGGCCAGCCGGTCAGCCTGCCGCATTGGTCCCCACGGTGTGCCTGGTGGCGGAAAGCCACGCCGCACCACGGCGGTCGGGTCGAGCTGGCGCACC
>JASHQG010000059.1 GCA_030037665.1 Acetobacteraceae bacterium | reverse complement strand
GGCCCAGGCTGATGCGACGATGCCACTGCGACGCGGTCGTTCGGCGGAGCCATATGAATGCTCGGTGATCGGCGATTCCGCCAATCCGTAACCTTCCGGCCCTGAGCGGCTCGGTACCGGCTCCGGAAAGCCTCGCGCACGGCAAGGCTCTGAACCGGCTGACCTGACGTTGCAGTCTGGCGATTGCTCCAGGGATCAATCGCCGCGGTGCGAATGTCCTGTGGCTCGATCATGCGGGTCTGGACGAAGTGCGCGACACCATCCGCACATAAGTCGCGCGGTCTTGGCGCGCGATAGTATCAGCCAGCTACCCCACCTTTCATCACCCCGGGAGCAAACAGATAGAATCCCACGCCGATCAGGATCAGGTATACCAGCAGAATAAAGGTCCAGCCCATATTGTGGCGAATGACCTCGCCTTCATTCCGCACGTAACGACTGGTCGACACACCCACGCTCGCGGTCTGCGGTGCCACTGGCTTTCCGACCTCTGCGCCGACGGAGTTGAGCGTGGGAAGCAACAGCAGCGGAAAGCCAAGCAGACGGCCTACCGATGCCTGGAAAAAGCCAAACATCGCGTTGGTCGAGGTATTGCTTCCGGACAGCGCGACCCCGACCCAGCCAAGGATGGGTGCAATCAAAATGAACCACACACCAATCTTGGAGAAGCCGGTCGCAAGCGATGCTGCCATCCCGGAGAAATTGAACACGTAAGCGAGGCCAAAAATAAATACACCCACCAGCAGCGCGCCCCACATCTGTTTAAATGTCCGACGCAGCGCCTCGCCAATCTGCGCCGCGGACACGCGCAGCAGTAAGGAGGTGATCAACCAGGAGGCCAGGATGGCCGTTCCGCCGATAAACGGTGCAAAAGAAAAGAGTGCCAGGACTTTGGTGCCGGGATGGATCGATGATCCGGCCGCCGCCGAAAGCTTGAGCCATGTCACCGCAGGCAATGGCGACCATGGACCAGTCCACAATACCACAACGACGATCAGCACGATGAACGGTAACCAGGCGCGCCATACGTCGCTCATGGGAAGTCCGTGCGCGGCGTTCTGTCCGGCGGAATCAACGGACGTGATGATCTGCCCGCCATATCCAAGCGTCCGCGCCGGATGCCAGACGCGAAGCAACAACAGCAAGAGGGCGAAGCTCACGATGGCGCCCGTCACATCCGGCAGATATGGCCCGAGATACACGGCGACAGGGAACTGCCCGGCGATGTAGCCGAGGGATCCCACTATTGCCAGCGGCCATCCATCCCGGAATCCCTCTTTGCCGGTCACGAGGTAGATCAACACCCAAGGTGGCAACAGAGCGAGCACCGCGACCACGTGACCCACCGACGAAGAAAGCTGCATGAGCGGCAGGCCGGTCACAGCGGCGAGCGCGATAATCGGGACGCCAAGCGCGCCATACGAAACGGGCGCGTTATTGGCGATTGCCGCCACGCGGATCGCATCCAGATCGGGGATGCCAACGGCGACCAGGATCGGGGCAACAAATGCCCAGGGGTAGCCGAAGCCGACAAGTCCCTCGAGCAGCGCGCCGAACGACCAGGCGAACAGAATGGTCTGCACACGCACGTCTGCCGTTCCTTGTGCGGTGAGCCACAGCCGGAACTTTTCAAACAGGCCCGTGATCACCAGCGTGTTGAACAGCATCACGCCCCAAAACGTGATCCAGTCGACGGCCCAGATGCCAGTCAGCGCCCCATAGACATAGGCTTTGATGCCCAGTCCCATTGGCATTTGCCAAACCCAGGCGCCAAGGAGGAACGTCACCACCGATCCGATCAAGGTCGCGAGCCAGGCGGTGATCCGAAAAACAGCCAGCAGTATTAAAAGCAGGACAACGGGCAGAAGTGCGATCAGCCAGGTAAAGAAGAGCTGACCCGTCGGGTTCAAGATTTGATTGAACACGGTCCCTCCCCGGCGGCATAAGGCCGCCACTATCCTTATATTTTATCTATCACAGCTCATGGCGGAGGGCCACACTGGCGAGCGGGCCTGGAGAACGTCTCCTGGCAAAGTTTCCCTGGACCCGGAAAGTCGAGTGTCGAACTTTGAAAAGCGGCGCCGGACAACTGAACCGCAACCACGAACCCCGAGCCGGCAGTTCGGTGCGACGTTGACGGCCCATTCCTCAGGAAGCTCTGAGTAAGTGCCGGACGCTTGCAGATGCGTCAGTTGTCGATCACTGGCGGACCCACTGGCGCGCCATCGGGAGACCCATCGAGACATTCTCCCGCACCGCGTTGCAGACCGGCGTACCAGCAGCGTGGCCCGGTGCGTCGCATGATGTGTCTGCCAGCCATCGTGTGTGAATCACTGACAGTGTTCCGAAATCCGTCGACCGGTCTCAGCGGATTCCTGCAGGGTTTTCAGCGAGACCGTCTTGCCTCCAAGAGGTCGTCTCTGCGGGTAACCAGCAGCCTCGTTCCGCTTTTACGGGACCAGGTCGCGGCCCATGCGCGTCACGGGTGACGGTTGCCCGTCGCCGCGAATTGCGGGCGATCCGAAGTCACCGGCCCGCCGCCTGCGGTTCGGCCGGTGCGCTCAGCGGCGGCAGGGCGGCCAGGTCGCGGTGCGCTTCGTCCAGGCCCTGCGCGACGGCCCGCTCCAGCCAGTACCGCGCCTGCGCGAGGTCGCGTTCGCCGGCCAACCCACGCGCCAAATAACGACCCATCATCATCTGCGCGTGGGCATGGTCACGCTCGGCGGCGAGGCGGAACCAGCGTTGCGCTTCCTTGCGGTCGATCGGCACCTCGTGCCCGCCGCCCTTCATGGCCCCGACCGCGAACATCGCGCCGACATGTCCGCGCCGCGCGGCCTTCTCGAAAAGCGACAGCGCAGCGGCATGGTCCTTCGCTCCGCCGCGGCCATTCAGCAGCATCTCGGCGAGCGTCACCTCGGCTTCGGGCAAGCCGGCTTCGGCCGCGCGTGTGATCCAGGCGCGCCCGGCCGCCGGCTCGGCATCGACGCCGCGGCCTTCGACCAGCGTGCGGCCATACCAGTATTGCGCAGCCACCACGCCGTCGGCGGCGCGGCGCAGCCATTCGGCCGCCTTGCGGTCGTCGCGCGCAACGCCGAGACCTTCCGCCAGGCAGACGCCAAAATTGAATGCGGCGACCAGGTCGCCGGACGCCGCGGCATGCTCGAACCATTCGCGCGTGCGAACCAGGTCCTCTGCATTGCCCTGCCCTCGGCGCAACAGATTGGCGAGATCGATCTGCGCGCTTCTGTCGCCGGCCTCGGCGGCCATGCGGAACCAGTGGGCGGCTTCGTTCTGGTCGCGCGCGACGCCGGCGCCGGTGAGGAACAGCATGCCAAGGGCGCGCGCAGCCCCACGGTGACCGGCTTCGGCGCCAAGACGCAACCAGGTCGCTGCTTCCGCGTAGTTCGGCGGCAGTTCGCCGCCTTTGGCATACAGATCGCCGACCGCTGCTGCCGCCTCCGCGTCGCCGGCCAGTGCGGCGCGACGGAGCCACGATTCGCCTTCCACTGGATCGGCGGGGACGCCCTGACCCCCCATCAGCGCCATGCCCCATCGCGTCTGAGCGGTGCGGTGGCCCTTCTCGGCTGCCTGGCGATAAAGCTGTACGCCGGCCTCTCGGTCCGCCGGCATGCCCATTCCGCGCTCGGTCGCCATGCCGAGGAGATAAAGCCCGGTCGGCAACCCGGCTTTGGCGGCGTGGCGCAGGTGTTGCGTCACTTCCGCCCGCGTGCCCGTATCGGTTGCCATGGATGCGAGCGAGAGGGCCAGGCCCAGGTGACCCTGCGGGCAGTTGGCGCTGGCCGATTTCTGATACCAGACGAGCGCTTCATCGGCATTGCGCAGCTTTTCCGGGCCTGACGTCAGGATGTAGCCGAGCAAAGCCTGACCGTCGGCCGAACCACCCTTGGCGGCCCGGCGGGCCCATTTCTCTGCCTCGAAGAAATCCGGGTCCGCCGTGGCGTTGGTGCCGAATAAGTCGGTGGTGCCGGCGTGGCCGTTCTCCAGTGCCGTCAGGCCGTGCAAGTACAGTGT
>JASHQG010000492.1 GCA_030037665.1 Acetobacteraceae bacterium | reverse complement strand
TCCAATATCCTGGAGTGGTCGGCGATGGGGGAGGGGCGGATGCGGAAGCTGCTGGCGGGGAATGCTGAGCGGTTCTTCCGGCAGGGGTAGGTGGTACGTAATCTTGCCACGGTTTCCTGGTTGGCGGGCTAGACTCTCAACAGGGATAATCGCAGTCGGGCCGGCGGTGCGTTTGACAGGACACCTGCGGGCAGGTGCGCCGGCCTGCTGCTGAACCCCAATGCGCAGGCGCATTGCGACGATATCTGCCGCCGTGTCATGTGACATCCCGCGTCCATCATGTTATCGATCGCTCCGCCGAAATTTCGCGGGGAGGACCGCTATATGCGCTGGGCACGCGTCCAACTGAACGGCATGCCAACGTACGCCGTGATCGAAGGCGACACCGTCATCCCCGTCCGCGGCTCTCCGTTCGACGCCTGGGAGCGCACATCGAACCGCCTCCCGCTCGCTTCGGCCAAACTGCTCGTGCCCGTCATTCCGCCGACCTTCTACGCCTGCGGCATGAACTATGCGGAACATGTGCGCGAGGTTGCCGAGAAGGTCGGACAACAGCCGAACCTGCCGACGCAGCCGGACATCGGCTATCGCGCCAACAACGCGTTGATCGCGCACGGCGAGGCCATCGTTATTCCGAAGGAGGCGACCGATCAGGTGCAGTATGAAGGCGAGCTGGTCGCAGTGATCGGCCGCAAGTGCAGCCACCTCACGCGCGAGAACGCGCTCTCCGCCGTCATGGGTTGGACCATCGGCAACGATGTGTCGGAGCGCACCTGGCAGAAGAACGATCGCACGATGTGGCGCAGCAAGAATGCCGATACATTCAAACCGATGGGGCCCTGGATCGAGACTGACGTCAACCTGGAAAGCCTGGTCACCCGGATTCGCCTGAACGGCAGGCAGCTCATCGAGTTCCGCACCAACCACATGGTGTTTGGCGTGGTCGATTACCTGGTGGCGATGACCCGCTATCTGACCCTGTATCCTGGCGACGTCGTGTGGATGGGCACCGAAGGCGCGACCGAGAACATGAAGCACGGCGATACGATCGAGGTGGAGATCAACCAGATCGGTTCGCTGCGCAATTCGGTGGTGCGGGAGGCATAGCAGGCTTCCCTGGCCGCCTCGGGGTCGGCACAATCCCGTCCGCGCCGAGCCTGAAGCCAGTGGCGCGACGAAAGGAAATTGATACAATGACGACACTATCGCGTCGCGTCCTGCTGGGCGGGATTGCGGCGGCACCGCTTGCCGCACCGGGTATTATCCGTGCGCAAACCAACTCGAAGCCGGTGAAAATCGGTCTGTTGTCCGACATGAGCGGCCCATACCGCGACGTCGGCGGCCCCGGCAACCGCGCCGCGGTCGAATTGGCCGTGCAGGATTTCGGCGGCAGCGTGCTCGGCCGACCGATCGAGATCGTACAAGGCGATGACCAGAACAAGCCGGACGTGGCGGCGAGCCTCGCGCGCCAGTGGATCGACGACAACGGTGTGGACGTGCTGGCGGACGGCGCGGCATCGTCCTCAGGCCTCGCGATCCAGCAGATCTCGCGCGAGAAGAAGCGGATCTACCTTATCACCGGGCCGGCGTCGTCGGATTTTACCGGCAAGCAGTGCTCGCCCTACGGTATCCATTTCGCATATGACACATATGCCCTGGCGCATGGCACCGGCGGTGCACTGACTGAGGCCGGTGGCAAGACCTGGTATTTCATCACCGCCGATTATGCATTCGGCTACGCGCTGGAACGCGACACCATTGCCGCAGTGGAAGCTGCCGGCGGCAAGGTGCTGGGCAAGGAGCGCGCGCCGCTCGCTACCGCTGATTTCTCGAGCTACCTGGTGCAGGCGAAGGCATCGGGCGCACAGGTGTTCGGCTTCGCCAATGCAGGCACGGACCTTCAGAACTGCATCAAGCAGGCGGCCGAGTTCGGCATCTCGCAATCCGGCGTGCGCATGGCGACGCTGCTGATGGCGATCAACGACGTGCACTCGCTGGGACTGAACGCATGTCAGGGCCTGGTCTACACCGACTCGTTCTACTGGGACATGACACCGAAGACCCGGGCTTGGGCGAAGCGCTGGGCGGCGAAGATGAACGGCATGGTGCCCGGCCTGCTGCACGCGGGTAACTACTGTGCCGCCAACCACTGGCTGAAGTCGGTGAAGGCAGCCGGCACGCTGGATGTCGACGCCGTGGCGGCGAAGATGAAGGCCTCCCCTGTCAATGATTTCTACAATACCAACGTGCAGATCCGCGAAGATGGCCGCGTGATGCATGTGATGTATCTGTGGCAGGTGAAGACGCCGGCGGAGTCGAAATATCCGTTCGACTACTGCAAGCTGCTGGCAACCATTCAGCCCGCTCAGGCATGGCGTCCGCTGGCGGACGGCGGCTGTCCGTTCGTAAAGGCGTAACTTCACACCTCTCGCGCTTGTGGAAGAAGTCGGCGGGCGGCGCCGGGTGAACGGCGGAACGCGTCAACTGTCCGCCCGTTCGGTTCCTCTCCCGCGCGGCTGACGCGTCTTGACCTCTGCGGCAAGCGGGAGGGGTGTACCATGCCGTCGGCACAATTCCGTCAATACGTCCAAAGTTTCCCAGTCCTCGGCACGATCAACCGCATGCTCCACCGCGGCCACGCCGGCAGGCGTCAGCGCCGCACCTGACAGTTCGCGGAACTTGTTGCGCAGTTCTGCTTCGGCAAACGGCTGATTGAAATCGCCGCGGTGGCTTTCGGTGGCGTGTGTGACGCTGCGTCCGTCAGTCAGCGTCAACGTGATGCGCGCCGGTCGAAGCCGTGGCGCCAACGCGGTCATCGCCGGATCCTCGTGCACTGTCACGCGGTGGCGCAGCGCGGTAATGACCGGATCCTGCACCGCCGAGTCGTCCAGCGCCGCGTGGCCTGCCTGGCCACGCACGGCCATGGTCGCCGCGGCGTGTGGCAACGAATATTTCGATGCGAAAAAGTTCGGCGGATCCGGATTACACATCACCGACGCGAACCGGTACGTGGCAAACTCGATGCGTGCGATGTCTTCGGGCTTCGGCTGGAGTTCGTCCAGCGCGTGGGCCAGGCAATCCAGCGCTGGATGGATCGGATTGCAACACGCATACAAGCGGAAATAATTGCGCGTGATGTGCCACCTCGTGCCGAGCTCATCGAGCAATCCGGTGGGCGCAAAGCCTGCACCGGTCAACTCGTTCAGCGATTGTTCGATCGCGTTCTCCTGTGCCTCAAATCCCGAGAGTACGAGGTCCGGCGCCAATACACCGGCAAATCCGCTCATGCCACCAGCGACGTTCAGCGTCGTCGCACCGGCGACGGCATTGGTGTAGCTCGGCGTCAGCAGCAGCGTCGTCGCGATGCGCATGGCGCGGCCGACCCCTGCGGCGTCGAGTCCGCGCAAACGTGCGCCGGCAGCGGCGGCACCGAGCAGGGACACTTGGCCGTTCTGGTGTGCAAGTGGCCGAGGGCTGAAGCAGGAGGCAAGTCGCGCCGCCACATCGTATCCGAGCAGCAGTGCCAGCAGTGCATCACGGCCACTGCTGCCTGCCTGCTCTGCCACGGCCAGCACGGCAGGCAGGACCTGCATCGCTGCCTGGCCGGAGACCAGGCGCAGGCCCTCGCAGAGCTCGATGGAGCGACCCGCGATGCCGTTCAGCATCGCGGCGGTTCGCGCATCGCAGTCGGGCCAGCCGCGCGCGTAGACCGTCGCGCCAGTGCCGCCATTCGCGGCAAGCCGCTGGCGCAATTGCCGTACTTCGGGCCGTTCCGCGCCGGCGAGGATCACGCCCAATGTGTCAAGGAACACCAGCTTGGTGTGACGGCGCACGTGCGGTGGCACGTGCTCCCAGCGTGCGGCTGCGACGAATGCGGCGAGCGCTTCGATCTGCTGACCCATGGCCGTTTCTCTTCCTACGTCTGCACTGTGCACCGCGCCTGGTCGTAGCCGGTTTTGCGTCGACTGGCTGCCCGTGCGCGGCGCACACGGATGGGCTTCAACCACCGCACGCGTGCGCGCAACCGCAAGCAGTACTTGCTGCCGCTCTCATGCTGTTCAGGGACCATCCCGTTCCGGGCCGGCAGGTGGACGGACGTGCGCAAGCAGCTCACGCCCACGCTGATCCCGGCCGGGCGGGTCAGCGCCGCCAGGTTGCTGACGTCCGGGCGTCCGTCGCGCCAACCCCGTGGGCCAAGTCTCGACAACGTCTCCGCCGCCCGCGACAAGGTTGCATGCCGCCGCTGCCCGATCTTCCCGTCACCGATGCCCTCCCCGCGGTACTCAGCGCGCTTTCTGCCCGCCGCAACGCGGTGCTCGTGGCACCGCCGGGCGCGGGTAAGACCACTCTGGTGCCGCTTGCACTACTGGGTGCGCCGTGGCGCGGTGACGGCCGCGTTGTGGTGCTGGAGCCACGCCGCCTGGCGACCCGCGCGGCGGCGGCGCGCATGGCGGAATTGCTCGGCGAACCGCTCGGCCGCACCGTTGGCTACCGCACGCGGCTCGATGCCGCCGTCTCGTCGGCCACCCGTGTCGAAGTCGTCACGGAAGGTTTGCTGGTTCGTCGCCTGCAATCCGACCCCGGCCTCGATGCCGTCGCCTGCGTCATCCTCGACGAAATCCACGAGCGCTCGCTTGAGTCCGACCTGGCGCTGGCGCTTTGCCTCGACCTGCAGGCCCAGCTGCGGCCCGAGCTGCGCCTGCTGGCGATGTCGGCCACCGCCGACGGTGCCCGTCTGGCGCCGCTGCTGCACGCCGAGGTCATTCAAAGTAGCGGCCGCAGGTTTTCCGTCGCGGTGCAGCACGCCAAGCGCGATATTCGCGGCCCGCGCGAATTGCCCGAGGCGTTGGCGCGTGCCGTGCGCGCGGCACTGCAGCAGCATGACGGCGACATTCTCGCCTTTCTCCCCGGGATGGCGGAGATCCGCCGCGCCGAGGCGGCGTTGGTCGGATGTGACGCGCTCGTGTTGCCGCTGCATGGGGAATTGCCGCCCGAGATGCAGGATCGCGCCCTGCGTCGCGCTGCCATCCGTCGCGTTGTGCTGGCTACCTCCATCGCCGAGACGTCGCTGACAGTTCCCGGAGTACGCATCGTGGTAGACGGCGGTTGGCGCCGCGCGCCGCGGCTCGATCCGGTGACGGGACTGACGCGGCTGGCGACGCTGCGCATCTCCCGCACCGCCGCCGAGCAGCGGGCCGGCCGTGCCGGACGCGAAGGTCCGGGCGTGGCGATCCGCCTTTGGTCAACCGCGCTGCAACGCAGCATGCCGGCGTTCGACCGGCCGGAAATTCTGGAAGCCGAGCTGTCGTCCCTGGTGCTGGATTGCGCCGCGTGGGGCACGCCTCCCGAGGAGCTGGCCTTCCAGGACAGGCCGCCCTCTGGCGCACTTGCCGCCGCGCGCACGCTACTGAGGGAGCTCGGCGCGCTCGATGCGTCGGCCCTCATCACCGAGGACGGACGGCGGATGGCCATGCTCGGCGCGCATCCCCGGCTGGCGGCGATGCTGTTGGCGGCCGCTACGCCGGCAGCGCAGGGGCTCGCTGCCGACATGGCAGCGCTGCTGGAGGAGCGCGATCCGCTGCGCGCGCCCGAGGCACCGGCGGACATCGGCCTGCGCCTCGCCGCGATCGCGGATGGCGATCCGGCGGCCGACCGGGGCGCTCTGTCACGCATTCGCCGCGCCGCGGCGCAATATCGTGGACGCCTGCAGCTGCCGGCGCAGATTCGCGCCGCTGGTGATCCCGGATCGCTCGTCGCTGCAGGGTTTCCCGACCGCGTGGCGCAGCGGCGCGGCGAGCCAGGATCGTTCCGCCTCTCGGGTGGCGGCGGCGCGCGCCTGCCGCGCGCGGATCCTCTGGCCAACGCGCCGCTGCTGTCGGTCGCAGCCCTGGAAATGAAAACCTCGGCGCGCATCCGCCTCGCCGCTCCACTGGACCCCGACAGGTTACCGCCCGTGCTGGCCGCACGGGTGATCGAGTCGGTGGAAAGCGGGTTCGATGCCGCGTCGGGCACCGTGTGGTCGCGGCGGCGGCGGCGGCTCGGCGCGCTGGTGCTCAGCGATCGCACCGCGCCCGCCGACCCGGCGGACGTGGCCGCAGCGCTGGCGCAGGTAGCGGCGAAGGACGGGATGGCGGCGCTGCCATGGACGGAAGCCGCGCGGCAATTGCAGGCGCGCGTCGCGTTGATGCGGACAATTGAGCCGGACACTGGCTGGCCCGATCTGTCGAACGCTGCCCTTGCAGGCGCAACGCAGGAATG
>JASHQG010000491.1 GCA_030037665.1 Acetobacteraceae bacterium | reverse complement strand
AATACGCCATGAAGATGCTCTGGTTCCATCTGATGCCGTACACCGAGCTTCCCGACGATTTCCGTGACAAACACCCCTCGGTGTGGGTCGATATTCATTCGACGCTGTTCGACCCGAAGCGCGCCCACCTGATGTACAACGAGTTCATGGACGAGATGGAGTTCGCGGCCGATTGTGGATTCGATGCCGTGTGCTGCAACGAGCACCATTCCAACGGCTATGGCCTGATGCCCTCGCCGAACCTGATCGCCTCGGCCCTGTCGCGTCGCACGCGGGACACAGCGATCTGCGTCATGGGCAATTCGCTTGCGCTCTACAATCCGCCGACGCGTGTTGCGGAAGAATTTGCGATGATCGACTGCATTTCCGGCGGCCGGCTGATCGCCGGCTTCCCTGTCGGCACGCCGATGGATACCTGTTACGCGTACGGCCAGAACCCGTCACTGCTGCGTGACCGCTATTACGAAGCGCATGACCTCGTGATGCGGGCCTGGCAGGATTCGGAAACCTTCGCATTCAACGGCCGCTATAACCAGCAGCGCTACGTGAACATCTGGCCGCGCCCGGTGCAGAAGCCGCATCCGCCGGTATGGATTCCGGGTGGCGGTTCGGTCGAGACATGGCAGTGGTGCGCGCGAATGGACTATGTCTACGCGTACCTGTCGTATTTCGGCTACAAGGACGGCAAGGCGACGATGGACGGTTTCTGGCGCGAGATGGCGCGCCTGGGCAAGGATCGCAATCCGTACCGCGCCGGTTTTCTGCAGTTCGTCGGTGTCGCCGAGACGCGCGAGAAGGCGTGGGAGCTGTACCGCGGACCCGCCGAATATTTCTATGGCCGCTGTCTGCACACCGATCCGATGTGGGCCACACCGCCCGGCTATATCACCGAGGCGACCCAGCGTGCTGGCGTCGAAAGCCAGGTCGGCCGCGCCGCTACCAGCAGCGCGCGGGCACGCGCGCGCGCCACCGAGATGCAGGACATCATCGATCTCGGCTACGTCATTATCGGTTCGCCGGATGAGGTGGTGGCGCAACTCAGCGAAGTCGCGACAGAGCTAAATGTCGGCCATCTCATGCTGCTGCTGCAGTTCGGCAACATGGGCAAGGACCTCGCTCAGTACAATACGAAGCTGTTCGCCGAGCAGGTCCTGCCGAAGCTGCAGCCGCTGTTCTCGGAGTGGGAGGACAAGTGGTGGCCGCAGCCGATGGGCTCCGCGGAGCGCGCGGAAGTGGCGCCGTTCGTGCCTCGCTCGTTGGCCGCGGAGTAACGCCAGGCGTCGGCGCGACGCGACCGCCCGCTCCGTGCGCGCGCGTTTGTCGGCTGCGACGTGACGGAGCCGGATGGCCGCGCCGACGTCCGCGAGACGGTCCTGAAATCGGGCCAACGCCCGCGCCTCTCGGCTGCGTCAGCCGTCCCGATCGTGCGCAACGGTCGAGCAGACCTGCACCCAAACCCGCGCGGTCCATCGGCCTGTCGGAGCGTGGGCTCTGGTCGTCGGCTGCCGCCGGTCGCGGCCGCGCCGGCATGTTCCGAAGCCGGCAATTGACGGCCGACGACGCCGGATGCCACATGCCTAGCAAAGTTTCTTGCGAGTCGCCCGGCGGCGCGCAGTTTTCCGCTCAGACCCGTGCGAGTTCACCGTGTCAGATCATCCCCCCGGCGCTGCCGGGCATTCCGCATCCCGCGTGATGGCGATCGCCAACCAGAAGGGCGGCGTGGGTAAGACGACCACGGCGATCAACCTCGCAACCGCCCTGGCCGCAAACGGCGAGACAGTGCTGCTGATTGATCTCGACCCGCAGGGTAATGCCTCGACCGGTTTGGGCGTGCTGCGCGCCGACCGGCAGGTCGGCACCTATCAGGCGATATTCGGCAACCGACCCCTGGTCGATATGGCACGCGCCACGGCCATTCCAAACCTGTGGCTGGTTCCTGCCGAGATCGATCTCGGTGGTGCGGAGGTCGAGCTTGCGGGCGAGCCGCGCCGCGAATACCGGCTCCGCGATGCGCTGGCGGCGCTGGGTGGGGAAAGCCCGTTTCATTTCGTGCTGATCGACTGTCCGCCGAGCCTCGGCTTACTGACGTTGAACGCCCTGGTCGCGGCCGATTCCGTGCTGGTGCCGCTCCAATGCGAATTCTATGCGCTGGAAGGCGTGAGCAGTCTGATGCGCACGATCGAAGCGGTGCGGCGGCGCTTCAATCCGTCGCTTACGCTGCAAGGCGTCGTCCTGACGATGTTCGATCGACGCAACAAATTCTCCGACATGGTGGCGAGTGACGCAAGGACGCATTTCGGCGATTGGGTCTATGACACTGTGATTCCGCGTAACATCCGCATTTCTGAGGCGCCGAGCCACGGCCAGCCGGTGTTGCTGTACGATTTCCGTTCGCCGGGGGCGCAGGCCTACGTGCGGCTTGCCGCCGAGATGCTGCGGCGTGAACGTCGCACGACGCAGCCCGCACCGATGGCGTCCGCATAAATGGCAGCGAAGCCACCGCCGCGCCTCGGCCGCGGACTGGCTGCATTGCTGGGCGACACCGTGGTGCCGCAGCCGGGTGAGGCGGAGCGCGGATTGCGACACCTCGCACTCGACCTGCTCGAACCCAATCCGTTTCAGCCGCGCATCACGATGGAGCCCGAGGCGCTGGAGGAGCTGGCTGTTTCGATCCGCTCGCATGGCGTCCTGCAGCCGCTGCTGGCGCGGCCAGATCCGAAACGCAGCGGCCACTTCCATCTGATCGCCGGCGAGCGGCGCTGGCGCGCCGCGGCAATCGCCGGCGTGCATCAGGTTCCCGTCATCGTGCGAGACATGTCGGATACGGACGCCGCGGCCGTCGCGCTGATCGAGAACCTGCAACGTGAAGACCTCAACCCGATGGAAGAGGCGGAGGGCTATAGTCGTCTGGTCGATCAAATGGGGATGACGCAGGACGGGCTCGCCCAGGCAATCGGCAAGTCGCGCGCGCACATCACGAATATGATCCGGCTGTTGAATTTGCCAGATTCGGTTCAGCAGCAAGTACGTCGAGGGACGCTGACGTTCGGGCACGCACGCGCCCTGCTGGCGCATTCCGATCCCGAAGCAGCGATGGCCACTGTGCTTGCGAAGGGGCTGACAGTGCGTCAGACCGAGGACCTGGCGACGCAGAAGCCGCGGTCCGAGCGAGCGCCGCGCAAGGTGTCAGCGGATGTGGCGGCGCTTGAGCATCAGATCACCGAACACCTCGGCTGCCCGGCAAAGATAGCCGTCAATGGGAAGGGCGGCGGATCGCTGACCCTGCAGTTCGATTCGATGGACGAGCTGGACGGCTGGCTCGCGAAGTTGCTGGGCTGACATGCGGTGTCATTGCGAGGCCGATAAGCCGAAGCCTTGACCGGCTTCGCGGCGCGGTTCCGCTGGGCCCGCCCCGCCCTTCCGGGCCTCGCAATGACAATGAGCGTCGGTCAGTTCGAACGGCGCGTCTGGTACCACTCATTCCGCAGCACACGGCCGGGCAACGCGCCGGTGTGCTGACCGTTCTCCAGCAGCACCTGGCCGTTGACGATCGTCATGTCGACGCCGATCGCTGGCTCCTTGATGCGCCAGCCTCCCGCCGGGAAATCATGGACCACGCTCTCGGGACCCGGCTTCACGGTCGCCGGGTCGAAGATGACGATGTCTGCCGCCAACCCGGGCCGCAGCAGGCCGCGGTCCTCGATGCCGAACAGCGATGCGGACTCGAAGGTCAGGCGTCGCACCGCCTGCTCGAGGGTCATTGCCTGCTTCTCGCGGACCCACTCGCCCAAGAGGCGCGTCGTGTAGCCATAGCCGCCGTGGAACTGCACGTGCGCGCCGCCGTCACCGAGCCCGATGAACGCATTCGGATAGGTCAGGATCCGCTTCAGCGCTTCATCATCGATGTTGTTCTCGGCCTGCAGGAAGCGTGTCTCGAGCTTCTCTTCCACCACGAGGTCGAGGAACGCATCGATCACCCGCTTGTTCTGCATCTTCGCAATCTCGCCGATGCTCTTGAACTGCAGGTGCCTGTTCTTCTCCAACGCCGGCTCGTTGACCCACATGTAGTCCCACCAGGTCTTCGAGAAGCCGATGGCGCCCGAGATCGGCACCGAGCGTTCCACTGCTTCCGCATGCAGCTTGTCGCGCACCTGGGGGTCGGCGTAGGCGCGCATCTTCTCTTCGTCCGACGAAATCAGGATCGGATGCCAGGTTGGCAGCCCCCGGAACACCTGGCAGTTCTTCATCGTGAAGTCCTGCGTCACGCGGTTTGGCGAGCACATCGGATAGGCACGGATCCCGGCCTTCGCCGTCTCCTCGACGCGTGCAATGTGCTTCCGCCACTTGTCGGGGTTGCGCACGGTCTGGCTCAGACTGTTGTAGATCACGGGCCTGCCGCAGGATTCGGCAATGCGGGCCATCAGTCCGTCGCTGAGTTCCGGATCAACGCCGCCGCCCATCTGCACCGTGCCGGTGCCAAGTTCGCGCAGCACGTCGGTCAGGGCGAAGATTTCGCGCTCATCCGCCCACAACGCCGGGATCGGCACGCCCTGCGGATCGAAGTGGCCCTTCTGCCGCGAACCGGAGAAGCCGATCGCCCCGGCCTTCATGCCGTCGCGCACGACCTCCTGCATGGTCTTGATCTCGTCGTCGGTGGCGGCGCGCTTCTGGCAGTCCTCGCCCATCGCATAGAAGCGCACGGCCGTGTGACCGATCAGCGTGCCGGCATTGACGCCGAGCCTCTTATCGAGCCGATCCATGTATTGCGGGAAGCTCTCCCAGTTCACGTCGACCGTCCGCAATACCTCCATGGGAATCGCTTCGACGTAGGAGAGGAACTCCGCCATCCGCTCTTCCTTGCCGCGCTTCACCGGCGCGAGCGAGAGCGAGCAATTGCCGAAGATCACGGTGGTGGCGCCGTGCTGCGGCGAGAAGGTGCAAAGCGGGTCCCACGTCACCTGTGCGTCGTAATGGCAATGGTTGTCGATGAAACCAGGCGACACGGCTCGCCCGTCGGCATCGACGGTGCGTGCGGCAGTCCCGCTCAGTTTGCCTATTTCCGCGATCTTGCCGTCTTTCACGCCGACGTCGCCACGAAATGCCGGCATCCCCGAGCCATCTACAATGAGGCCGTTGCGAATCAGGATATCATACGCCATCAGTCGCTCTCCTCCGTTGCGGCCGCGCGTGGCGGCCTTGTTACTTTCCGTTTGCAGAGACTGTAGCACCCTCGCGCGGTGAGGGAATGGGGACCCTTCAAGCAACTGAACCCGATAGCCCACCGATCCAATCCAGCACCGCTTGCACCACTTTGTCAGACTGTTCCGGCATCATCGCGTGACTGCAATCCTGCAGTACGACCACAGTCACACGGTCGGCGCCGAACTCGCGGCGGAAATCGTCGACGGTCTCGCGCGGCCGCCACGGATCCTGTGCCGCCTGTAGATCCAGTACCGGCACGCTGCCAGCCGTCCACCACTCTTCCCGTCGCGTGGCGGCGGTGGCAGCGCGCTGGCTTCGATGCGATGCCATATGCCAGCCTGCCAGCCACGACGGCGGCGGCTCGTGCCCAGGTGCAAAAAAACACACGCGCAATGCCGCGATCCGTTCCGCGTCGGGCAGTGTCATGTCGATGCATTTGGCCTGCGTCTCGCGCAACGCCGGCGGTATCGACTTCGCTGCGGCCGCGGCCAGCACAACGCCACGCACGAGGTCGCCTCGGTCAGCTGCGAGCGTGCGTGCCACCCACTGGCCGAAGGCGTGACCCAGTACGACAGCCGGACCGCGTCCGGCATCTTCGATGACCGCCGCCACATCGGCGGCGTAGTCATGCAGTGTCAGCCCGTCCAATGGCCCGCTGGTCTGTCCCATGCCGCGCGGCTGCGGCCGCAGGACGCGCAATCCCGCGCGTGCGAAGGCAGCGGCGATGTCGTCGAAATCCTCCGAGTCCCGTGCCGCAGAAGGCAGCAGGACCAGCAGCGGCCCGCTTCCTTCGTCGATGACCTCAATCCGCACCCCGTCGCGGGTCACCATCCGGCGCGTCCGCCCGTCCGCCATCGCCGTCTCCTCCAGCGAGAAGGTCGCATCTGGCGCCGTTACCACCCTCGCCACAAGCGCGCCGCGGGGCGTTCGTGCTGCGCCGCTCTACGAATGTTGATAGAACGATCCCATTGCACCACCCCATTGACTGTGGCTCATTGGTGTCGAGGCGATCGGAATTGCCGGCGCCTGCCAGGAGTCAAACGTGAGAGAGAGGCGATTCGATCAACGCATTTGTTCGGATTGCCGGCGCAACCGCTGTGCGCATGCGGCGACAACAACGTTCTTGAAAGGTATGGCCCGGCGGTGTCACGGGCCGTGCGCGCGGGTTGACCGTCCAATCGAGCCGGCCTGACCGATGCGCATGCCCGCAGCCACATTGCATGACTTGCTCCTCACAGCCGCTCTTCCCGCGCATGTGCGACTCGATCTGCTTCGGCGGATGGGATCACCGGACCGGCACTATCATGGCCTGGATCACCTGGCCGCGTTGTGGACCCGCCACAAGCGTTACGGCCTGGGCACACCGTTCGTCTCGCGACGCCTGTCGCGTCTGATTGCCTGCGCAATCCTGTTTCACGATGCGGTGTATGATCCAACGCGGACCGACAATGAGGTTCGCTCCGCCGGACTTTGGGAGAAATCTGCGCCGATCGACCTGCCGCGGCGGGACGTGGCGTGGGTCGCCAACACCATTCTCGCCACAGCGGACCACCTCGCACCACATCCGGCCCGCACACTGCGCCAGCGCGCACGACGGTGGATGCTCGACCTGGACCTCACGCCGTTGGGTGACGAGCCAGGGTTGTTCGATCGCAACACCCGCGCACTGCGGACCGAGTACCGGCACCTCGCGGACGCAGAGTGGCGTCGTCAGCGCAGGGCGTTTCTGCACAAGCTGCAGAACGCTCGGGGCCTCTATCGCTCACACCCGATTGCGGCGGCGTTCGCGTCGCGCGCACGCCGCAATCTCTCGCGCGAAGTCGGCACGCGGTAGGATTGCGCGGGCCGACCGGGGCCGGCCGTTGCAGGCGACCCGCCACTATGAGACGGTCCGGTTATCCGCGAACGGAGCGTGTAATGAATGACCCGACCCCTTTCCGGCCCTACGCGCCAGGCACGCAACCTCCGTACGACGTGCCGGCCTATCTCGGTACCACCAAGCGGCACCCGAAGCAGGCGCTGCATCCGCTACCGCAGACCATCACCGAAACGTACGGTCCGACCTTCTCGCCGAAGCTCTATCCACCGTCGATTGACATGACGGTCAACACCACCGGCAAGCCGGCCCTCGGCGAGCGGATCATCGTTGCCGGCACCATAACCGATGAGAACGGACGTCCGGTGGCGAACACCATGGTGGAGATCTGGCAGTGCAATGCGACCGGCCGGTACGACCATCCGGCGGACCAGCACGACGCGCCGCTTGATCCGAACTTCCACGGCCAAGGCCGTGTGTTCACCGATGAGAATGGGCGTTACCGGTTCACCACAATCCGCCCGGGTGCCTATCCGTGGCCAAACCACAAGAACGCCTGGCGGCCGAACCATATCCATTTCTCTTACTTCGGTCCGGCATTTGCGACGCGGCTGATCACCCAGATGTATTTCCCTGGCGATCCGCTGCTCGCGTTCGACCCGATCTTTAACGGCGTGCCGGATGTGCATGCGCGCGACCGGCTGATCGCAAAGTTCGACCTCGACACCACCGAGGCCGACTATGCGCTCGGCTATCGCTTCGACGTCGTGCTGCGCGGCCGCGCCGCCACGCCGATGGAGGGGTAGAGCAATGCCTCTCACCACCGCGAGCCAGACCATCGGACCTTACTGGCACCTGATCGAGGACCCGAGCTGGGCCGACCTGACGCGCTTTGGCGCCGAGGGAGAGAAGATCACGCTGACCGGCGCGGTGCTCGACGGCGATGGCAAGCCATGCGTCGATGCCTGCATCGAGATCTGGCAGTCGGACCCGCCTGCCTCGGAGAGCTTCCCTGCCTTCGGCCGCAGCAATACGGACAGCAACGGTGTGTTCCGGTTCACCACGCTGCGGCCAGGCCCCGTGCCGGGTCGCGGCAATGCCCAGCAGGCGCCGCATATTGCCATCACCGTGCTGTCGCGCGGGCTGATGCGCGGTCTGGTGACCCGCGCCTATTTCCATGGCGAGAAGCTGAACGAAACCGACCCGCTGTTGATGTCGGTCGAGGATCCGGCGCGTCGCGCCACGCTGATGGCCAAGCCGGCCAGCGCAGGCGTGTGGCGCATGGACATCAGGCTGCAGGGCGACGGCGAGACCGTGTTTTTTGACGTGTAGCTGACCGCTCACTGGGCCGCGCAGCGTCCGAAAGTCAAAACCGCTCCACCCGGTAATGCGGGTCCACCACCTCGTTATGCAGGATCGCATCGGCGGTGATGCGCCCGACGACCGGCCCCAGCGTATAGCCATTTGCCGTGACCACGTTGAAGAACCCCGGGCGACCGGGTGCTTCGCCGAGGAGAGGCGCGCGGTCGATCGCCGGATTGATGCCAGTCCAGGCGCGCACAATGTGCAGCCCGTGCAGCGCGGGCAGGGCGCGCGCGCAAACCCAAAGATTACCCTCCACACTGCGACGCAGGTTGTGAGTGCGACCGGCGTCCGCATCGAACCCGCCAAACCAGCCGCCGCCCACGAGGAAACCACCGCTGGCCTGCTGTTTGAGCGAGAGGTGCCGGTTGGCCAGTGCAATCAAATGGCGTGTCATCGGCGGAACAGGCTCGGTGACCATAACCTGTTGCACTGTCCCCCTGACCGGCAGTTCCAGTCCCACCATGCGTCCGATCTGCGCGGCCCATGGTCCGGTCGCGTTCACCACGCGGCCCGCGACGACGTCGCCCCGGGATGTCTGCACGCGCCAGGCTGCGCCATCGTGCTCTATCGCGCACACGTTCGCACCCCGCAGCAGCCGGGCGCCATGGCGCTGCGCGAGCTTGAGCACCGCCATCGTGCCACGCAGCGGGTCGCCATAGCCCTCGGCCGGCACGAAATCGGCGCCGAGCAGGCGGTCAGACAGCGCCGGGGCCATGTCGCGCAGTTCGTTGACGCCGAGCACATGACTGTCGATGCCCCATCGCCGCTCCATCGCCGATTTGCGCCGCAGCCAGTCGAGGCCTGCGGCATCCTCTGCCAGCATCAGCCCGCCCTCAGTGCGGATGCCAAGGTCCTCACCGGCTGCGCCTGCGATCTCCTTCCACAACGCGATGCTGCGCGGCGCCAGAGGCAGCGTATACGCCGCGGGCCCGCCATCCTCCGGCGTGTCGTCGTTGAAATCGTAGGACAGAAGCTGCACGTGAAGGCTGCCGGCATTGGCGGTCGATGCAGCCATGCCGGCCTCATCGCGTTCGATCAGGAGGACGTCGGCGCCGTTCTTTGCCAGGAAATACGCGGTGCACAGACCCACGATGCCGCCGCCGATCACCGCCACATCCGTGCGGCGGAGCTCAACCGCCAGCGCGGGAAATTGGTGCAAATGGACCGGGGGCGCAGGCGCATCGAGCAGGGGCGCAACGAACTCAGGGGCGTCGAACGCAAGCGGCGATGCCGGCACCGGACGCAAGGGCACGCGGGGCGCCGCAAAACTCCAGTCGTCTGGCGCATTCGGGCAAAGCCTTGCGATGGTCGCGGCGCAAAATCGACCCTGACAGCGGCCCATTCCGGCGCGGGTCGCCTTCTTCAGCGCTGGCAGCGATGCAAGTCCGCCCGCGAGTTCATCGCGCAGGCGCCCGGCCGTGACTTCCTCGCAGCGGCAAATGACGGTGTCGTCGGCGATTGCGTTCGCATCTGACGCGGGTGCCTGAAACAGGCGCCAGAGTGCATCCTGAAAAATAAGCGCACGCCGGAGCGCGGAACGCGCCGAGACATCATCCGCTGCCGTGAAGCCCAGGTCGCGCGCGGCGGCGGCACCGGCGAGACGTCCGCGCGCCATCGCCGCCCGCGCACCGCCAGGGGCAGCGCCGTCGCCGATGGCAAAGACATGCGGCAGGGATGTGCGGCCGTCTTCGTCGGTTTCGGTCGCCAGATAGCCCAGCCCGGTATCGACGAAGCGGTGCGCAATGCCGAGCGCGCGCGCCAATCCAACCTCCGGCTGAAAGCCCAGGTGCAGTGCGGCGACATCAGCCTCGATGCAGCGGTCCCCCACCTGTGCACTCTGCACGCGCTGGTCGCCGGCGAATGCGGCCACCTGCGAGGACCAGAAAACCGGCACACCGGCCCGCTTGAGCCGCAGCAGCATCGAAAGGCCGTCGCGCAACAGGTCCGGCGCTGTGCGCAGCATCTGCCGAAGGTCGCGCCATGACGCGGGGCCGGGACGTGGGGCCGCTTCGATCACCGCGACGGGCTTCACGCCGCAGGCCAGAAGTTCGCACGCAAGCTGGAAGTTAAGTGGCCCGTTTCCGGCAATCAGCACACGCTCCCCGGGACAGACGCGCTGCGCGCGCACCAGCGACTGCAACGCGCCGGTCGTCATCACGCCGGGCAGCGTCCAGCCGGGCAGCGGCACCGGGCGCTCATGCGCACCGGTTGCCAGGACGATCCGGCGCGGGCGGAAGACCACGGCGCGACCGCGCACCAATGCGGCAATTTCGTCCGGCGCGAAGGCGCCCCACGCCATTGCCTCGGTCTCGATACGCACATGGGCGCGCGACGCGCGCTGGCGCAGCGCCGCGCCGAGGCGGAACTGCGCGTCCGGGGCAACATCGACGTGGCTGTCCGCCAGGGGCTTCGCGTATTGCCCGCCTGTCGCACCGCGTTCGTCCAGCACGACCACGTCTGCGCCGGCTTCTGCAGCAACCGCGGCTGCCGACAGCCCCGCCGGGCCGCCGCCGACGATCAGAACGTCGCAGGTCTGCTCTTCACAGGCTTCACCGGCGGGTGCATCGCCGAGCGGCCTGGGCGCAGCCGGTGGAGCACCGATCACCTGCATGCCCTTGGTGACCTTCGTCAGGCAGGCGCGCTGGCCGATCCGGCCATCCACCGTCACGATGCAATCGAAACAGGCACCCATGCCGCAGTGCAGGCCGCGGCGCGCACCGGACGCGGTGCTACGGAACGCGACGATCCCGCTGGCCGAGAGTGCCGCGGCGATGGTTTCTCCTTCCAGCGCGACAAACCGCATGCCGTCGAAGCGGAAAGTGATCTGCTCGCCGCGGGGGCGGATGGTGGGATGGCGCAGGCGCATCGTCCCGGTCGCGCTCGATGGATGGCAAACCTGCATGCTGCCCAACAGCGGGCGCCGCGGCCAGGGTCGCTCGGGCACAATCCACAAGCGCCCGACCGCAACGCTCGTCGGTGCCGATACGTCGCGCGACGACTTGATCAGCATCTGTGTCTGCTGTCGCCGGTGCGCGCATTTCGTAGAGGCGGCGTGGCATCCGCTGCAGCCCTGTCAGTCGAGGCAGCATCATCAACCGCGTGCCCTGCCGGCAAAACAGCAACGCGCCGCGAGGCAGTCAGTCTTGTAGGGTCAGAGCGGATAAGGCCATCTCGCGTCAGCGCAGGGAGCGGACCGGCGATGCAACCTCATGCGGGACATTGGGCCGGTCCTGTCGGCCTCGCAATTGCACGAAACGCTGGCGCCAAACCCAGAGCCGGCGCCCCGCAATAACCAAGGCAAGGCCAAACGTTGTCATCACCACGTAGTGTGCCGGGCGCAGGCCGTAGCGCAGCGTCTCGTTCGCAGCCAGGACACGCCACGGATCGATATGGGTGGTGACAGCGTACCAGCCGAACTCGATGCCGGCGGCGGCGAGGCCTGACAGTACGGAGAGCGGCAGATAGACCAGCAGCGAGCGTTGCCAGGACGCCGGCAACAATCGCCACAGCATCATCCAGACGAAGAGGCCTGCGACGAACACCGGTTCCGACACCTTGGCCTTTGACTGAATGAAATAATGCAAGAGCGCCAGCACGCCGAGCGGGTAGGCCAGCCGGTGCAGCCGCTTCCACCCTCGTCCCATGCGACGGATCGCGGCGTCCGTGGACGTCACACCGAGCGCAATCAACCCGAGCAAGGTGACGAAGCCGATGGTGAGATAGAAGCGATGGACAATCTCGGAGGCGACGAACAGCAGGCGTCCGTTCTGCTGCACCGCGTAGAGCGTCAGGTGTATCGAGGCGTAGGCGAGCGCGGTCAGTCCGAGCATGCGTCGCACGAGCAAGAGCTTGCCCCAGTCCAGTGCCGCGCGCAGTGGGGTGACGGCGAGTGCGATCATCAGGAATCGCACCGCCCAGAGGCCGATCTCGTGAATGGCCTCGGTCACCGGCCGGGCGCCGAGCTCGCTTTGGGTCCACCAGAACGCTGTCAGGATGCCGGGGATGGGGACGGCAGCCAGGACCGCCGCCTTGAACGGCAGCAACCTGCCACGCCGGTCTCGCCAGGGCACGATCATCGGTGACGCCTCCGCGGTCGGATGTGGGGGCTGATCGCGAAAGCGCCAGCCATTCCCCCCTCTGTCTCCAGCCGGCGTCGGACGTTACAGCGTTTCGGCGTCGCTTTATTCCCAAGAATGCCGGATCGACGCCGTAGCTTGCCGGACTTCAGGCGACGCCTTCAAGCCAATCGGGTCTCTCCCGACTGTCCGTGACGTCCGGGCCCCACGGCCGAGCCGGCCTCGATTCCCCGAACGACTGGGGGGTGCGATGTGTGCGCGACCGCCGCAATGCTGGCTCGCTCGCAGCCGGGCTCTCTCGGGCGGCACGGCTGTTGCCCGCGCCCGGGGGCGCTTCCGTTGCGCGGACTTCCCCGCGACGGACGCGACCGCCACGGCGATCGCCACAAGACGGCTTTTCGAACGCATGTGATGGCATGCCGACATTCCGGTCCGTTGAGTTCGATCGAACCGAAACCGGTCCAGTTCAGGCCAGCGCGAGCACTTTCGAGAGTTGTCCGGCCGGCAGTGCCGCCGCGTCAGCATGCAGGAAGCAGGCAGCGGCCCGGTTGTCCTCCGTCTGAAACAATGCCGGCGTGGCACTGAGGCAGCGCGGCATCGCTTTGGGACAGCGCTCGGCAAACCGGCATCCTTCGGCGGAAATCCGGCGGTCTTCCTGCCGCTCCTCGGTGGCCCAATTGCGTTCCGTGCTGACGCGCGGGATCGAGCCGATCAGCAGCTGCGTGTAGGGGTGCCGCGGGGATTTCACCACCGGTTCCACCGCGCCGGCTTCCGCCACGGTGGCGCGATACAGCACGAGGATGCTGTCGGCGACCTGGTAGGCCGTTGCGAGGTCGTGGGTGATGTAGAGGATGGATATTCCCAGCTCCTCATGCATCGTGCGCAGGCTGCCGAGGATCGTTGCGCGCAGCGATGCATCCACCATCGAGACCGGTTCATCGGCAATGATCACGCGCGGTCGCAGCAGCAGAGCGCGCGCGACCATGATACGCTGGCGCTGGCCCCCGGACAGCTGATGCGGATAGCGGCCGAGGATTTCGCCCGGCTGCAGACCAACGGCGCGCAGAGCGTCCGCGACCTGTCGGTGTGCGTCGGCCCTGGTTTTTGCGAGCCGGAACTTGCGCACCGGCGTCATGAGCACGTGATCGACCCGATAGAACGGGTTGTACACCTCGTAGGGGTCCTGGAAGACCGCTTGTACGTGCTGGCGGAAATCACCGCGCTGCGCCGATGTCAGGGCGTGCACGTTGTGCCCTTTGAACAGTACCTGGCCTTCGGTCGGCTCGATCAGGCCGAGGATCAGCCGCGCCAGCGTCGTCTTGCCGCTGCCGCTTTCGCCGACCACGGCGATGATGCGCGGGCGCTCCGGATCGATGGCCAGCGACAGGGGTTCGAGCGCGATCGTGCGCTCCCGTCCCAACACGCCGCCGCTGAACGTCTTGGTTGCCCCGCGCAGTTCGATCAGCGCAGTCATGCGAAATGACACGCGACGGTGGCATCGGGTCCGATCGGCCGGACCGCCGGCTTGTCGCTCGTGCAGCGTTCCTCGGCCCGCGGACAGCGCGGGTGAAATGCGCAGCCGGGTGGCAGCGCGCGCAAGAGCGGCGCGAGACCCGGAATGCCGCGCAATGTGCCCCTGCGTTCCAGCGACGGTAGGCTGTCGATGAGCAGCCGCGTGTAGGGATGGCGTGGCGCGGTGATGATGTCGCGGATCGGCGCGACCTCCACGAGGCGCCCGGCGTACATGATGCCAAGGCGATCGACGAACTGCGCCATCAGGCCCATGTCGTGGCCGACAAGGATCACCGCGGCACCCAGCTCTGCCTGCACGTTGCCGAGCGTCTCCATCACCTGGCGCTGCACCACCACGTCGAGCGCGCTCGTCGGCTCGTCGGCGATGATGACTTTCGGCCGCAGGCAGATCGCGATGGCGATGCATGCCCGCTGCTTCATGCCGCCGGAGAGTTCGTGCGGGTATTTGTCGGCGGTGTCCGCGGGCAGGCCAACCTGAGACAGTAAGGAACGGACGCGGGCGATGAGATCCTGGCGCGACAGGCGTGTGCCGTGGTCGGCGATCGCGTCGCCGATCTGGTCGCGGATGCGCACCACGGGGTTCAGCGAATTCATCGACCCTTGCGGCACCATGGCGATACCGGCGAGGCGCAGGCGGCGGATCGCTTCGGGTGTCAGCTGTGACAGCGCGATCTCTTCCAGCCACACCTCGCCGCCATCGATGTGGCCGGGCGGCTTGATCATGCGCAGGATTGCCAGTGCCATCGTCGATTTGCCCGAACCGGACTCGCCAGCCAGTCCGAAGCGCTCATGCGGGCGGAGCGAGAAGCTGACTTCGTCCACCGCGCGCACCAGACCAAGCGGGTGATCGTACGCGACGCGCAGCGCCTCGACGCGCAGCACAGGGGCGTTCGGCAGTGTCATACAGATCGCCGCAGCCGTGGGTTGGCGATCTCGTCCAGCCCGACGGTGAGAAAAAACAATCCGAGAAACACCAGCAGAATCACCACCAGTGGCGCGGTCCACCACCACCACCATCCATTGATGATGGCGGCGTTGAACACGACCCAGTAGAGCGTCATGCCCAGTGTCGGGGATTCGACCGGACCAAGACCCAGTACTTCCAGCCCGACCGACGCCAGGATCGCTGCCGAGACGCTGCTGACCAGCGTGGCGGCGAGGTAGGGCAGCAGGTTGGGCATCAGCTCGCGCACGATGATCTCCGGTCCGTGCATGCCGTTCAGCCGGGCGATCTCGACGTAGCCGCGCTCGCGCAATGTCAGCACCTGGGAACGGATGGTGCGTGTCGGGCTGAGCCAGGCCAGCGATGCAACCACGATCGCCATCTGGTTCACGGTCAGGCTGCCTTTCAGTGACACAGCGATGATGATCAGCACCAAGAGGCCCGGAATGGTCAGCCCGATATCCGCTGTGCTCCGGATCACGGTGTCGACGATGCCGCCGTAGTAAGCGGCGGTGAATGCCAGCGCGGCGCCGACGCCGACGCCGATGATGCCGGCGACGAAGCCGATCCACAGCGTCAGGGGAGTGCCGGCGACCATCACCGCCAAGAGATCGCGCCCCTGGCGGTCGGTGCCGAACGGATAATCCCACGACGGCGGCTGCAGCGGTGTCACCGAGAGGGGTTGGGCATTGGAGGTGTCGATGGTGAACGCGCCGAGCACCATGAACAGCACCAGGATGCTCAGAATGACGATGCCGACGACCAGGGAGGTGTTGCGGCGGAGGTAGGAGAGCATGGCGCTATCTGCAGCCCGAGGGCGGTGTCGACCTGTCCGTCATGGCAACCTCCGGGGCCGCCATCCGCGCCTTTACGGAATGCCGGAGGCGGCGGTGTGGCCGGTGCCAGGCGCAACCGTGCCGGCTCTGTTGCTCGCGACGACGGAAAGCACATGACACCGCCGCTACCCCCGCCTGTAGGAAATGCGCGGGTCAAGCCACGGATAGATGACGTCCAGCACGAAGGTGGCAAATCCGAGCGCGACGATGACGGTGAACACAACGCCCTGGATCAGGAAAAAATCGTTCTCCTCGATGGCCTGGAACAGCAGTGTGCCGATGCCGGGGTAGCCGAAGATGACCTCGACCAGCACCGCGCCGGACAGGATCTGGCCCAGCGCCAACGCGAGCCCCGTCGTCTGCGGCAGGATGGCGTTGCGCACGCAGTAGCGGGTGAAGATCGTGATGCTGCGCAGACCTTTGGCTTCGGCGAAGGTCACATAATCCTCGCCCATGGTGGTGACCATCATGCCGCGCATGGCAAGCGCCCAGCCGCCGACCGAGACGAGCACGATCGACAGTGCCGGCAGGACCGCATGGTGCAGGACGTCGAGGACGAACGAGAATGTCAACGCGGGGCTGGCACCGGCACTGTAGCCGCCGAAGATCGGCAGCCACTGAAGCTGGAAGGAGAAGACATACATCAAGACGAGGCCGAGCAGGAAGAACGGCACGGCATGCAAGGCCCATAACGGCGGCATGAGCCAGCGCATCCAGCGCGGCGAACCAGGCCACGCGAGCAGCGCGCCCAACACTGTTCCGGCCACAAACGAGAACAGCGTGGTGAGACCGAGCAGGGCCACGGTCCACGGCACCGCGTCGCGGATCATGCCGGCGACGGTGCGCGGATAATTGGCGATCGAGTAATTCAGGTTGCCGTGCGCGGTGTCGTCGAGGAAGGTGAGGTACTGCCGCCACAACGGCTTATCCAGTCCGAACTTGTGCTGGTACTCCTTCACCATGTCCTCGATGCCGGCATGCACGTAGCCACCGAGCGAGGCTTCCTCCAGGAGTTTGGTGCGGACCGGATCGAGGCCGGAGAGTTTGGGTAGGAAGAAGTTCAGCGTCGCCGCCAGCCAGACAATGATCAGAAAGACCCCGAAACGTTTGGCAACATAGATCAGGTGCATGGCATCTCGCTTCGGGGTCGTGTCATCACGCCGACTGCACGTTCCACAGCACGATGTTGTAAGTCAGGTGCCACGACGCATTGTTGACGTAGGGATTGTCGGACGTCCCCCAGTTCTTCCAGAACGTTGTGTTCAGCGGGATGCGGTGGTAGTTCTGCACCAACTGGATGTCCGGCAGAGCCGGCAGCCAGATTTCCATCGCCGCGCGGAACAGCTCCTTCAGTTTCGCCACGTTCTCCGGGTCGGTGATGTAGACCTGATCAACGATCTTGTCGTACTCGGGGTTCCTCCACCGGCTGAAGTTCACCGCGTGGGCGCCTGGCACCGCGATGCTCTGGCTCTGGTAGAGGCGCAGCGTGTCGTACGGCTCGCGGATGCTGCCGCCATGGCCGTAGATCGCGCCGACGTAATCGCCCTTCTGGAAGCGGCTATCGAAGTCGGGCGGCAAGGCAAGGCTGGCGGCGATGCCGTGCTTGCGCAGCATCTGCGACAGCACTGGTCCCTCCGCGGGTCCGGCTGCGCCGAAGCCGATGATGTCAAGCGTGAACGGCTTGCCGTCTGGCGTTTCCCACATCCCGCCGTGCTTCTTGAAGCCACGCTTTTGCAGGAGCGCGTCGCCCTTCTTCGGGTTGAACTCAATCGTGTTGTATTTCGCCAGCAGGTCTTTCACGGCGTCGAAATACGGCAACAGCGGCTTATACGGTGGCATCGGCAGAGTGGAAACGGTCTCCGCGCCGAGGTAGCCGACCTGAATGATCGTGTCGCGATCGACGTAATGACTGATGGCCCAACGCACGTCGGGATCGTCGAACGGCTTTACCTCGTTGTTGACGTAAAGCGACAGTGGCCACCAATCGACATAACCCCACGGCGGCTTCTGCCCCGAATAGGTTGTCACCTTGGGATTCTGCCTGATGACAGTCGGAAAGGTCGCCGGCTGCAACGGCGCGCCGAAGTCTACATGATTGGTAATCTGTGCCTGTGCGGTCTCCTGCTCTCCCACCATCGGCAACCAGATGTTGCGCAGAATCCGCGGCATCGGTGCAAGTTTCTGCTTGGCCGCCCACCACGTGTCGCGACGGTCAAAGATCTTCTGCTGCAGTGAGGATGCGACGACCTTCCATGGACCCGTCGTCACCGGCCAGCCTTTGTCCAGATCGAAATGCTTGAAACTGCTCCAGTCCTGTCCCTGGAAAATGTGTTTCGGGACGATATAGACGCCGATATCGTATTTGTAGCTGACGAAGAAGAAGAACCGCGGCGACGGGATCTTGAACGTCAATACCACCGTGTTCGGGTCGGTCGCTGTCGCTTCGGTCAGAGCATTGGCAACATCAATGCCCCATTTCACCTTCGGGCCAAGATCGCGCAGCGTATTGAAGGTATAGGCGACGTCCTCGGCACTGAACGGCTGCCCGTCGCTCCACGTGATCCCGGAGCGTGTCTTGATCGTGAGTTGTTTGAAGTCCGGTGTGAAGTTGTAGCTTTCGGCCAGCCACATGTACCATTTATCGGCGAACGCGCTGTAATAGGCCAGCGGCTCATGGATCAGGTTCGGCCCGTTCTGGTGGTTGGCGCCGATCGCATAGGGGTTCCAAAGCTCATAGTCGACCCAACGGCCGTCGCGGCTGTTGATGCCGATCAGCGTCATGGTCTTGTTGCGGGGGATGTTGACCAGCTCGGCATTGGCCACGCCCGCCGGCAGCATCGCCGCGGTGGCGAGGGCCATGCCGCCCTTCATCAGGTCACGCCGGCCTGCACGCAATGTGTTGATGGTCATGGGCATTTCCCCGATTGAACCGGCGGGTTGTTTGCTCACCCGCGCAATCACTCTGAGCCTGCCGGGCCGTCTGCTGTCAAGCCGAGGCGCAATCACGCCGCGATGGATTGATCTGAATCAATGCCGCCACGCCGGCCCGATACCAGAGAGGAGAGGCAGGCGGAAAGCACTCCCACACGAGCGTTGACGCCTATCGCGGAGATGCTTCGGTCCTGTGCGGCGCGGCGTGCGTCAACCGCGCGGGTTCGGCGAGGTTCCGCCTGGTGCTCCGAGGCGCTTCTCCACTTCCAGCCGCAGCTCCTCCATCATCGTCTGAGTGACGGGATCGATGGCCTCAACGCCGGTCAGCAGCGTTTCGAGCGTCTCGCGCAAGGCGAACAGGACGCCGCTTTCCGCGCCAAGGGCGAGCGTTCGTGCGAGGCGTTCGGCTGCACCCGTCTGGCGGCGTTCCCGCAGCCGGTCGATGAGTGCCTCGGTCCGCTTCGTGGTATCGTCAGCCATGGCAGGCTCCCTGTCACGCAAATGCCGGCGCCACGTCCGTCATGAACCGCGCCATTTCGTCCTTAACCTGCGCGTGCGGCTTCAGCCCCACGTTGAAATAGAGGATGACCTCGTCGAACCCTGCTTCCTGCACGCGTTGCAACACTTCGATGATATGGCCTGGCGATCCGATCAGCACGGAATTCTCCGTAAGGTCCTCCGGCCGCACCGAGCGCAGCCGCTCCACCATGCCGATGAAATAGCGATAGCTCGGCGGTGCAGTCGCCGGATCGCCGGGGAACGCCGGAATGACGCATTCGCGGTAGTAGCGGATCTGGCGTGCCCGCGCGGCGTTTTCCTCGGCCGCCGTATCGGCGAAATGAATGAAGTAGCTGCACATCAGCCGCCCAGGGCGCGTGCCATGGCGCGCGCAGCTGGCATGGTAGAGCTGGCGCACCTCGCGCAGCCCGCCAAAGCTGATCGCGGCGGCGAACGGGGCCACAATCAGGCCGCAGCCCAGCCGTGCCGCCAGTTCGATCGATGGCTGCGAGAACGACCCGACATAAGCCGGGATCGGCCGCTGCACCGGTTGCGGCGTGATCATCACATTCTCGAATGCATAGTGCCCGCCGCGATGCGAGATCGGCGTGCCGGCCGACCAGAGGCGGCGCACCACTTCCATGCCCTCCTCGAAAATCGACTGGTTGTCCTCGAAGGACACATTGAGTGGTCCATATTCGCGGCGGTCGTAGCCGCGGCCAGCCGCGAAATCGACCCGGCCGCCCGACAGCAGATCGAGCGTGGCCCACTGCTCGGCCACGCGGATGGGATTGTGCAGCGGCAGCACCGTGACCGCGGGCGCCAGGCGAATGCGCGCCGTGCGCGCGGCAATGTGCGCCAAAGCGAGATCGGGGCAGGACAGCACACCGAGCGTGCTGAAATGATGCTCGCCGATCCAGACGGAATGCAGGCCGACCTGTTCGGCGTACACGGCCTGATCGACAATCTCGGACACGAACTGGTTGGCCGGGCGCTGATTGTCGCGATAGGCGTTGTCGCTCAGCGTGAAATATCCGAATTTCATCGCGTTTTCTTTCCGCGTCATCCGAGCTTGCGCACGAAGTCGCCTAATCCCTTCTGCCGTGCAGTTGCCGAACGCGCTGCATGCAGGATCGCGCGCACCGATTCCACCGCTACCGGGAGATCATCGTTTATCACGGTATGGTCGAATTCGGGCCAATGACTGATTTCGGCATGTGCGAGGCTCATACGTCGTGCGATTTCCGCCGTATTATCGCCGGCGCGCGCGCGCAATCGCGATTCCAGCGCGCCGAGGTCAGGCGGCAGAATGAATACGCCAACCACGTCGCCCGGCAGCGCCGACCGCAACTGGCGATGGCCCTGCCAGTCGATGTCGAACACCATGTCCAGACCGGCTGCGAGTGCTGCCTCCACCGGCGCCCGTGGCGTGCCGTAGCAGAACCGCCCGAGAACCTGGGCCCACTCCAGCAATTCATCGGCGTCAATTAATGCACGGAACGATTCGCTTGTGTGAAAATGGTAATGTACGCCGTCGATTTCGTTGCTCCGGGCGGGCCGCGTGGTGGCGCTGATCGACCGCCGGAGGTTAGGTTCACGGGCGGTCAGCGCTTCAGTGATCGCCGTTTTGCCCGCGCCTGAGGGCGCGGACAGAACCAGGCATACCCCACGGCGCGCAATCGGCCGCATCGGCTTCAGGGGCCCGCCTCTTTTGTCATTGCGCTGCTCGCAATGACGGGCCAGGCCCGCGATCTGCGGCCCCTTCGGTGTGAATCTGCCTGCATCCCGGGTACCGAACGCCTTCGACTACTCAATGTTCTGCACCTGCTCGCGCAATTGCTCGATCGCTGCCTTGATCTTCAGCCCCGTCGCGGTCAACGCCGCCGATGCGGACTTGCTGCACAGCGTGTTAGCCTCGCGGTTGAACTCCTGCATCAGGAAATCCAGCCGTCGCCCGACATTCACGGCTTCATCAATCAGGCCGTGCGCCGCGGCAATATGGCTGTCCAGCCGGTCCAGCTCCTCCCGCACGTCCGAGCGCGCTGCCAGCAACGCGACTTCCTGCGCGATGCGTTCCTCCGGCAATGAGGGTGCCTCGCGCAAGAGCGCGGTCAGATTCTCCATCACCCGTGTGCGCTGCACTGCCGGTTGGTCTGCTGCCTCCGCCGCGGCGCGCGTACGGAGCGCGGCGATCTCGTCAAGCAACCCGTTCAGCGTCGGGGCCAGCCGCGTGCCCTCGGCCTGGCGCGCCATCACGAGCCCGGTCAATGCCTCGGCAAATCCCGCCCGTACAGGCCCTGACGCCACCGCACGCTCCTCAGCGGGATCGACCGATGCCGCGTGCAGAACGCCCGGCAACGACAGCAGCGCTTCCGCCCGGGGCACCGGACTGCCCGCAATCCGCCGATGCAGATCCAGCGCCAGCGCCAGTGCTTGCTCGAGCGCAACACTGTCGACCGACAGCCGCGCCTCCGTCTCGCGCTTCAGTGTCAGGCTTGAGGTGACATTGCCGCGCTTCAGCACTTTGCCCGCGGCCTCACGCAGCGCCGGTTCCAATGGATCCCACCCCGGCGGCAGCCGGAAGCGCAGGTCGAGCCCCCGGCCGTTGACACTGCGCAGCTCCCAGGCCCAGACGAGGCCGCCTGCGCTGCCCTCGGTGCGGGCGAATCCGGTCATGGAAGCAAGTGTTGGCATGTCCGGTCTTCTATCAGCCGCGCCGTCCCCTGCAACACGGGATTATACTGGCCATGCCATCGATTCTCATTACCGGTGCGTCGTCCGGCATTGGCGAGGCGCTGGCCCGTGCGCTCGCCACGCCCGCCACCACGCTGCATCTGTCGGGCCGTGACCAGACTCGGCTCGACATGGTTGCGGCGGCGTGTCGAGAAAGCGGCGCGGGTGTGGAACCCGTCCTGCTGGACGTGCGTGATGCCACGGCGATGGCAGCGTGGGTCGGGGGCGTAGGCAAACTTGACCTCGTCGTCGCCAATGCGGGCATCTCGGCCGGCACGGGCGAGGCCGGCGTGGAACAGCCGGGGCAGACACGCGTGATCTTCGCAACCAACGTCGACGGCGTATTCAACACCGTGTTGCCGGCGATCGAGATCATGTCGGCACAGCCACCCGGCGCGGACGGAGTACGAGGCCGCATCGCCGTCATCGCGTCGATCGCGGCACTGATCGCGACATTCGCCGCACCAGCCTACGGCGCATCCAAGGCGGCAGTTGATGCCTGGACTGTCGCATCGGCACCCAAACTGCGCCGCCAGGGCATCAATCTGACGAGCGTGTGCCCTGGATACATCCGCACGCCGATGACCGCGCGCAATCGCTTTCGGATGCCCGGGCTGATGGACCCCGAGCGTGCTGCCCGCATTATCCTGCGCGGCATTGCCGCCGGTCGCGTCCGGGTCACGTTTCCCTGGTGGATGGGGCTGGCCGCGCGCATCGGCGACCTGTTGCCGCCCGGGCCGATTGGTGGCCTGCTGGCGCGCCGGCGCGTCGGGGGGGTGGGGCCGGAACCGGAGCGGGAGGAACCATGACCGATTTCGCAAAGCCCGAGCGACAGGTGCCAGGCGTGCACCATCTGTCCGTCGGCGACGTCCTTGTAACGGCACTGAACGACGGGATGCTCGAAGGGTCGTTCGATTGGCTGGTCGGCATCCCGGTCGCCGACGCGGAAGCCCTCCATCACGCACGCTTCCGTCGGGTGCCGCCACGCATCACCGTCAATGCGTTCCTCTTGCACCTGCCGGACAAACTGGTGCTGGTCGATGCCGGCTGCGGCGGTGCCATGGGCCCGGAGACGGGACGCCTCGCGGCCAACCTTGCTGCTATGGGCTTGGTGCCGGGGAGCGTGGACGCCATCCTCTCGACCCATCTTCACCCCGACCATGTTGGTGGCCTGCTCGACGGTGAAGGCCGCGCGGTCTTCCCGAATGCGGAACTGATTGTCCACGCCGCCGAGCCGCGTTTCTGGGGCGATGACGCGATTCTGGCCAAAGCGTCAGACCAGGAGGCGCAGTTCGCCGAACTCGCCCGGGCAACCATGCGCGCCTATGGCAATCGCATGCGCGAGATCACAGACGGCGAGGTATTGCGCGGCGTCACCGCGGTTCCGGAGCCGGGCCACACGCCGGGCCATACCGGGTGGCTGATCTCGTCCGGCGGCGATTCGCTGTTGATCTGGGGCGACATTGTGCACATGCCGGGCGTGCAATTCGCGCGGCCCGAGGCAGGAATGGGTTTCGACATCGACGCCACGCAGGCGATTGCGACGCGCGCGCGGATCTTCGACATGGCCGCGACGGATCGGCTGCGGGTATCGGGCATGCATCTGGACTTTCCGGCGTTCGGGCACGTCACACGCGAAGGCAGCGGTTATGCCTTCGTGCCCGAGGTGTGGTCACCCAGCATGTGACCGCGACCGCGCGTTCGGCCGGCGCGCGGCTGCGCGCATTCAGGCGGCGGCACGGAAGATGACGGACGCGTTGGTGCCGCCGAAGCCGAAGCTGTTGGAGAGAGCCGTGGTGATCGGGCGCATCTGCGCCGATTTGGCCACGCGATCGATCACGCTTTCCTTGCTGGGCGACTCGAGGTTCAGGGTGGGCGGCGCGACATTGTCGCGGATCGCGAGAATGGAGAAGATCGCCTCCACCGCGCCGGCAGCTCCAAGCAGATGGCCGGTGGCCGACTTCGTGGAGGACATCGCCAGGCCCCTGGCAGCGTCGCCGAACAAGCGCTCGACCGCCTCAAGCTCCAGATCGTCGCCGAGCGGCGTCGAGGTGCCGTGTGCGTTCACGTACTGGATCGCGGCAGGATCCATCCGACCGTTCCTGAGCGCATTCTTCATCGACCGGTAAGCGCCTTCGTGGCCCTCGGCCGGCGCGGTGATGTGGTAGGCGTCGCCGGACATGCCGTAGCCAACCACTTCGGCGTAGATCTTCGCGCCGCGTCGCTTCGCGTGGTCCAACTCCTCCAGCACCACGACACCGGAGCCTTCGCCCAT